>CAZHOD010000016.1:0-13662 GCA_964534075.1 uncultured Spirochaetia bacterium | reverse complement strand
CCTGAAAGGTTGCGCCTACAAAGACCGAAATGCGCCACCATAACTGAGGCGTTACGCTGAAGTGTGGCTGAATATTCCCCCCCCAAAAACTCGGAAAATGGTTATCACAACTGATTCTAAATTGCGGCGGGGGTGTTGGCTATTTTTACTTTTTTCGCGTATTTCAGCATAATATTTTTAAAATTTTTAAGCTCGCTCTCGGCATAAGGCTCGATATCGTTATAAGAAGGGTCCAGCGTCTCCCTGTTTTCAAACTGCTGGATGGTAAAATTTTCGGCTCCGTTAATGATATTACCTATATCCTCAAGCTCCCGGCTGTCTATTATACCCGGGACAACCGTTGTCCTGAACTCGTAATTTTTCCCTGCGCCCATAATAATCCGGGCTGTTTTGGCTATCCCGTCAAAATCAACTTTGGCACCCGCGGCCCTGTTATAATTATTCCTTCCCGCTTTTACGTCCATGGCTATATAATCCACGAGGTTGTTTTTTATTATTTTTTCAACTGTTTCAGGCGAGGAACCGTTCGTGTCAAGTTTTACAAGCAACCCCATGTTTTTAACTTTTTCCATAAAATCAGGAAGGCCTTTATGAATAGTGGGCTCGCCGCCTGTTATTGAGACAGCGTCAATAAAATTTTTCCTCTCCCCGATATCCGCCAGCATTTTTTCCTCTTCGATAATTTCCTCATCAGCACTTACAAGCGCTTTATTATGGCAGTAAGGGCACCTGAAATTACACGGTGAAGTATAAATAATAGAACAAACCTTTCCCGGGTAATCTATCAATGAAACGCCCAAAAAACCGTTAATCCTCACAATCCACCCCTGATATTATAATAATAAATTCCACGAACAGCATGAATCTGCTGCGCCTTACTCACCAATCATAATTTTCCGCCGCATCAGGCAGTCTGAGCGGTTTCGGAAACTTTTTTTACCATAAATTCTTTTCGGTCCCCGAATTCCTCCTGCTTGCCGTTGTTCCACTGTTTAACGGGCCGGAAATAACCCACTACTCTGGAGTAAATTTCGCATTCCGTACCCTTTACACTGTCAAGATTTTCCTCGAGCTTTTCGATTCTGCGCAACGCTTCTGGCCTTGTCATCTGATCCCGCCTCCTTTTTAAGGGGTTCTTTATTTTATTTATACTTTTATGCTTTCTTTCAGCCGGTTGATTTCTTCCCTGAGTTCTTTTTCCTTTTCCCGCTTGCAGACCGGGCATTCGCTGTGCTCGCCCGCCAGATAACCATGCTCCGGGCAGACGCTGAAAGTCGGCGAAATACTGTAATACGGCAGCCTGAATTTTTCCGCGACTTTTTTTACGAGGCCCTTTGTTGCCTCTATCGAAGAAAGGCGTTCCCCTAAAAAGATATGGAAAACAGTCCCTCCTGTATATTTTGTCTGAATATCATCCTGGTGCTGCAGCGCCTTAAACACATCTTCGGTGAAAAAAACGGGCAGCTGGGTGGAATTGGTGTAATAAGGCTCGTTCTCTCCCATTGCCTTTATCTCAGGGTATTTTTCCCTGTCTATTCTCGCGAGCCTGTATGACGTCCCCTCGGCCGGCGTTGCCTCGAGGTTATAATTATTCCCTGTCTCTTTCTGGTACTCCTGGAGTTTGTCCCTCATAAAACCAAGGATTTCAAGTGTAAACGCCCTTCCCTCCGGCGTTGTTATATCTTCGTCCATAAAATTCATCACGCTTTCGTTCATCCCGATAAGGCCTATTGTCGAAAAATGATTTGTCCAGTAACTGCCGGTCCTTTTTTTTATCCCTTCCAGGTAATATTTTGAATACGGGTAAAGGCCCTGCTCCGTAAGTTTTTCGAGCATTTTTCTTTTTATCTCGAGGGACTGTTTTGCCGTATCCATAAGGTATGTCAGTTCCCTGAAAAACCCTTCTTTGTTTTCCCGGAACCTGTATCCGAGGCGCGGCATATTCATGGTCACGACCCCAACCGAACCTGTAAGGGGGTTTGAGCCGAAAAGGCCGCCGCCTCTTTTTCTCAGTTCCCTGTTGTCCAGCCTGAGCCTGCAGCACATGGAACGCGCGTCATCCGGGCTCATGTCGGAATTTACAAAGTTCGCGAAATAAGGGATTCCGTACTTGGCGGTCATCTCCCATACCGCGTCGATTTCCTTGTTATCCCAGTCAAAATTTTTGGTTATATTATATGTCGGAATCGGAAAAGTGAAAATCCTGCCTTTTGAATCCCCTTCCAGCATTATTTCCGCGAAGGCCCTGTTAATCTGGTAAACCTCTTTCTGGTACTCACCGTAAGTAGAATTCTGTATCTCTCCTCCTATTACAACCGCCTCATCTTTCATGTTTTCGGGTATAGTAAGGTCCATGGTTATATTTGTAAAAGGGGTCTGGAAACCCACACGCGTAGGAATATTCATATTAAAAAGAAAACGCCTCATTGCCCTTTTGACCTCGACATAAGAAAGCTTATTGTGCCTTATAAAAGGCGCGAGCAGGGTGTCAAAATTCGAAAAAGCCTGGGCTCCGGCCGCTTCGCCCTGAAGCGTATAAAAGAAATTCACTATCTGCCCGAGCGCGGACTCAAAATGCGAGGGGGGGGCGGACTCTATTTTTCCCTCGACACCGCCGAATCCCTGGTAAAGCAAATCCTTAAGATCCCAGCCGCAGCAATAAACCGAAAGCAGCCCCAGGTCATGCAGGTGCATGTCCCCGTCCAGGTGCGCTTTTTTTATTTCGGGAGTATAAACCTTGTTCAGCCAGTATGTCGAGGTAACTATTGAGGAGACATGGTTGTTCAGCCCCTGCAGGGAATAGCTCATATTCGAGTTTTCCCTTATCCTCCAGTCGAGTTTGCGAAGGTAATCGTCGACCATGGTTGTCGATTCTTTCAGAATATTTTTTACGTCCCTTATTTTAGCGTGCTGGTCCCTGTATAAAATATATGATTTCGCTATCTGGGTAAATCCGTTGTTCAGCAGGGTTGTTTCCACTATATCCTGAGCGTTTTCTACAGTGGGTATTTTACCGTCCTTATACACAACATTCAGTATGGAAATGGTCTGCTCGCATATTTTTTCCGCTTTTTCCTTTTCAAAATCATTGTTCGCCTTAAAAGCTTTAAAAATAGCTTCTGTTATTTTAGCGGAATCGAACGGTACGACTTTGCCGTCCCTTTTAACAATATATTTTATTTTGCCCATGTGCTTTCCCCTTCCTTATATTTTTTTACGTGAGCGATATTATACAAAACACCTTGCTTTTGTCAAGAAAAAAAACCATATATAGTAATTTTTATTTTTCGAAACACAATATATTGTATATGGTTTAATTTGTCAACCAAAATTTTTTTGATTTATGCCTTATATATGGTATTTCTACTAAATTCCGCATAGTTAAGACAACTATATATTGTGCTTTAGGTGTATTTTCGTTAATAAACTTGGGGTTTTTTCGTAAATCTAACACTTTTTGTTGTTTGTTAAAGTGTTAGATTAACCAAACAAAAAAATTTATTTTTACTGCGTTTTTAACTCAACGAATTATAAGATAGTTGATAATACATTGTTAATCCTATTGACAAAAATAATATATTCGGCTAAAATATATTAAAATCAGGTATGTATACGAATTCAGGCACTTTCAGGCGGCAAGGGGAAAAATGACAGATATTAAAACGGCAAAAAATAAATACAAAGAGTTTTTTAACAGGATAAAAAAAAGGCCCGGAGTCGAAAAGCTGGGGGCATACCTGGAAAAAAACGGTTTTTTTTCCGCTCCGGCTTCCACAAGATTTCATCTTTGCGTTGAAGGAGGGCTGCTTATTCATTCGGTCAGCGTAACACAAACAGCCCTGGGCCTGAAAAAAAACCTTCTGCCCTCGTTTACCGACGAGTCAGTAATACTCTGCTCCCTATATCATGACGCGCACAAGGCAACGGATGGTTTCGGCAATGAAACTTACATAAAAAATACGTCAGACACCTCACTGAAACGGCCTTATTTGTGGAACAGAAAGCAGATGAATTTTTCAGGGGGGCACAAAAGCCTGCTCATCATTTCTAAATTTGTCTCCCTCACAAAGGACGAAATGCAGGCCATAGCTTACCACGACGGGCCCTATGTCCCCTCCTGGGATGATATAAAATACGACCCTTACCCCCTCACCCTGTTAATACATTCGGCGGATGTATGGTCCGCGTGGGTTCTTGAAAAAAATAAGGAGAAAAAACCGTCAGAAAAACTTTTCCTGGACGGCGACACTAATTCATGATTTATATCCGTAATTTATATTGAAATGAAACCCGGCTCCATTTTTACCATGTCCGCATGTTATATCCGGAAACGAAGCCCGAACATCAGCGTTTTATTATTTTTATTTAACCCCTGCCGGTAATCAATGGCAGGCAGTGTTTTTATGCCCTTTCACCGACAAACGGAAACCGGCAATCGACAATTTTTTTGTCATCCCCTTATATCCTCTGTTCCCGCTTTTTTAATTCTCTTTGCCCTTATCACCGACATCACTATGGCTATAACAATAACCGCCGCGATAAAAAGCAGCGAATGTACGGTGTCAATATGTATCCAGCGCTCTATGAGCATTTTTACGCCGACAAAAGCGAGGATTACAGAAAGCCCGTATTTCAGGTAATGGAAAAAGTTCATAACACCGGCTATGGCAAAATAAAGCGCCCTAAGCCCCAAAATGGCGAATATATTGGATGTATACACAATAAACGGGTCCCTTGTTATTCCGAATATCGCGGGTATGGAATCCACCGCAAAAACCACGTCAACAAAATTAATAACCATCAAAACGACAAAAAGCTGGGTGATGTGCCACCTTCCGTTTTCTTTTATGATAAAATTATGGGTTGTATATTCCGTTTTCATGGGCATGAATTTCGAAAACGCGCGCACAACAAGGTTTTTTGAAGGGTCGTATTCCTCGTCCTTCTCAAAAAGCATCTTTACGGCTATATATATAAGGAAAGCGCCGAAAATATAAAGCACCCACTCGAATTCATTCACGAGTTTTATACCCAGGAATATAAAAAGCGCCCTTAAAATCATTGCTACGAGTATGCCGAAAAACAGGACCCTGTGCTGGTATTCCGGCGGTACCCTGAAATACCTGAATATAATCAGGAAAACAAAGAGGTTGTCGACGCTCAGGGCTTTTTCAATAAGGTAACCGGTAAAATACTCGACGGCCTTTTCTTTACCAAACCAGGAATATACCCCGATATTGAATATAAGGGCAAGGATAATCCATATCGCGGTCCAGACAAGAGCCTCCTTAACGGAAACTTTGGAGTCCTTTTTATGAAAAACCGCTATATCCAGTATTATCATCAGTATCACGAAAATATTAAACCCTATCCACCACATGATTCCGTGCTGCAATAATCTCCTCCATTTACAGGGTATAATAAATTTACGATTTCATATTCCAAACAGGTAAAAACAGGCAATAAGCAACCTGCGGCAAGCGGCGCTTTAATTAATAATTTCCGTATTCCCAGTAAATATGCGGCTGGTATTTCCTGACTTTTTCACCGAATTCCTTTATTTTTTTAACGGGTATTTTGGGCCACCCGGCCCCTTTTTCAAGGGTATAAATATAGAAAAATCCCGCGCTGTGTTTTAATTTTGAATGAAACTCGGTGACTGTCGGCACCGTTCTGTTAAACCTGTAAAGTATGAACCTCCAGGGCATCCTTGCCGTTTCAAACTGTTTTTTTTCCCTTTTTTTGTCCGCCTTGTGAAGGCCGTTATAAAGAAGCACGTATTTCCTGTCCGGCCCTCTTGTTTTACCAAACCCGTCATATACCATGAGGAACACTTTCGGGGTTTCGTTCAAAAACATCTTCTTTACCGCGATATAGGGTTTGGGGGTTCTCACATAGTCGAGCGGCACCTTTATAAAATCCCTTATTTTCTTTTTACCGGATATAACATCTATCGAAATTTCCTGGGGATAAAAACTCCCCTTATTTTCCATTTCCCTTTCCGGCACCCTCCTGCTGTAGGGAATTATTATCTCGTCCCCGGGCATGCCGTCGAGGTTAGCGTAAATAATATACCCGATGGCCTTTCCCTCTTCCGGATCAAAAATTACCAGGGGGGCCTGCCCGGGATCCGCGTATTTTTCCGCTATTTCATACTGGCTTCCCTTTGTGTAAGAAGCAAGGCTGCCCGCGAAAAAAACAACTGCCGCGGCCGCAATCAAACCTTTTTTTAACATTTTTTCCTCCTTTTAATACCCGGTAATTATAATATATAAAACCTCCCGTTTCAACCTCGGGTTGTACACTACGAATTTCCGTTTCCACTCAAAAACAACAGGGAATCACCGGCACTGATACAATAATATTGGGAACGCGCCCGTAATGCCGCCGTTCGTAGATATTGGACGTTTTGAAACACGTTTTTGTTGATATTCAGTATGAAGAAACAGCGGATATTGAAAGCATCCTCCCCGGCGCGGGAATTCCCGGTATCTGTTCATAATATATATTGAATATATTATCCGCTTTGAGAATAACCGCGGAATTTTTATTTATCCTGCTTTCGATTGAGCAGGAAAACCCGTGGTAGGCCTCCTCCCTGTTTATATATTTTTTATATTCGTACTTAACAGCCAGCGTTACACCCTCCGCGGGATATGTGCCCTTTATG
Organism: uncultured Spirochaetia bacterium; assembly: GCA_964534075.1. Taxonomy (GTDB): domain Bacteria; phylum Oederibacteriota; class PGYV01; order PGYV01; family CAYTNY01; genus CAZHOD01. The sequence goes on along the minus strand of CAZHOD010000016.1, from coordinate 6,992 downwards.
TAAAAATCATTCCTGAGATACGCCAGGCCGTATTTTGATATATAATCTTTTGAGCGTTGTGAATCCAGATAAGTATAAACAGCCCTGAATTTAACCGGCTCAATTTCAAATTCTGTTTCCGCGCTTAATCCAAGAGTGCTTATTTCCCCTGTATTTTGAACGCGCCATATACTATCCCCCTCCTCCTGCTTGCCCCAGTCTATTAAATCATAACCATACCTGTAAAACCCGGAAAAAACCGTAACTGTACTGTCCGACTTTACGCTTAACGACCCTTTTATATCGTGTACACGCTCGGCATCCAGGTTCTCATTGCCTTTGTTATACGGGCCTGAATAATAAAGCTCCGTGAAATTAGGCTGCCTGGCGGAATAAGCGTATCCCGCGCCGGCCCCGAAATTCCCGCCAAAATCGAATTTCAAATAGGCCGAAGGCATAAAAAACACATCTGCTTCTTCCGCGTATTTTTCGACGGCGACCCCGGCCCCGGCAAGGCCCGCGCCTTTTAATTTATAAAAACCGCTGATTCCCCCGGAATTTCTGTGCCGTGTATGGTTTCCCAGGGACCCGCTTTCAATCCTTTCCGTGTTATAACCATAATTTATGTTAACCCGTCCTTTTTTACCGCCGATAATCCCGTATGCGGCTTTCCCGCCGATGATTTCCGTTTTATGCCTGTTTGAATAATAATTTGGGTTATCTTCGTCAAGGATAAAATAATCATTATGAACCCTTGTATAAGCGTTTATGACAAAATTTTCAGAGATTTCCCCCCTTGCATTTGAAAAAAACGTACTGATTTCCTGCCTTGATGGCCTCCCCATACCGGGCGTATAAAAATCATAAGCCCCGAAATTCTTCGCGGAAAGCGCGGTTGTTATTGAGTAACCACCCGACCCTATTTTTACCATCCCCCTGTTCTCGTCATAATCAGTTGCCTTGTGGTACCCGGCTGACCCTCTTTTTTCCCCGCTTACTGTCATATGATAATTACCCATATCCTTCGCGACGCGTCCCGCGGTAAAATATGTGTTATACCCGGCATAGCCTCCGGCTGCCTTTTTTTCATCCCCTTTATAACCCGCTGTTTCCAGGTTAATAATGCCGGAAAAACCGGCTTCACCTTCCGCCATTCCCGCGTTATTGATGACTTTAACCGAGCCATAGTCCAGCACAGTAAAAGGCAGGTCGAAATGAAAATGCCCGGTCTGCGGGTCATTTACCTTTATACCGTCTATGAGAATCGCGGCCTGCTCGAAGGTGGCTCCGTTAAAAATAAAATGTTCCTGTACCCCGGGAATGCCTTTTGATATTATGTCCAGCCCCGGGATCGGGGAAAAATTGTCCCCGAAAAAAAACTCCTTTGAGATTTCCTCCCCGGGAATTGAATAATCATATTGCGTGTCTTTTTCCGCCTCTACCAGTATTTTTATTTTTGGCCCTGCCATGCCGGCGGCAGGAAGCAAAAACAAAAAAACGGCTAAAGCCGCCGTTTTATTAATCCTCACCCATAATCCTCCGAAGTAATTTTGTTTCTTTTGCCGGGGCCGAAGCGCGTGTAATGCCCGTAACCAGCGCCGCCCTTTTTGCTCCCGCAGCGGATGCTTCCCCTATATTTTTCCTGTTTATCCCGCCCATCACGGTAAAAGGTATTTTCAGCCCTTTAGAAACGCGTTTTATACCTTTTATCCCGAGAGGTTTATAAACATTATTTTTTGTCTTTGTAGGAAAAACCGGGCCTATATTTACGTAATCCGCCCCGTCTTTCTGCGCTTTCAGCGCCTCTTTCCTGTTGTGTGTCGATACCCCTATGATCATGGAAGGCGCTATTTTCCGGGCGTAAATACACGGCATATCGTCCTGTCCCAGGTGCACTCCGTCGGCGCCCGCAGCCATCGCGATATCTATATGGTCGTTTATTATCAGAACCGCCTTGTAACCACGGGCCAACGCCCGGTATTTTTCCGCCATTTTCAAAATTTCTTTTTTACTTTTTTCTTTTTCCCTGAGCTGAACGATTTTTGCCCCGCCTTCAAGCACAGCCTTTAATGTTTTTAACCAGTCTTTATTTTTGCAGAATTTTTCCGTGATTACAGGATAAATGCCTGTGGGAAAGTTCATATTTCTGTTTCCATTTCCATTTTTCAATTTATTTCAGTTTTTCCAGAATAAGCCCGGCAGCCTTTTTCCCGCTCATGAGCATGCCCCCAAAAACAGGCCCCATCCTCGGCGCGCCGAATACGGCGTTGCACGACATTCCTGTGACATAAAGCCCGGGAAACGCTTCTTTTGTGTTTTCTACCGTCATTTTTTCGCCTGCGTCAGCGTCCATGGGTTTCTCTCCAATAACACCGCCGGTAGGCGTCAAAAGCCTGCAGCCGCTTTTTCTCTCTACAAAAGAGGCCACTTCCGCTTCATGGCCCGTGGCATCTATGACATATTTCGCCCTGGCTGTAAGCGGGTCGACGTGTAATTTTCCGACACCCACGGCGGTCCAGTTAATAACAAGGCCGGTCACTTTTTCACCGTACATCATAACATCCTCAGCGCTTATGAGATTGAATATTTTTGCTCCCGCCCTTATTGTTTCCGTACAAATAGCTGAAACACTTTCAACCGAATCAGCGCAGTAATACCCTTCGCTGAATTCTTCGGTCCTGATACCGAATATATCCGCGATTTCTTTTCCTTCTTTCTGGAGCACTATCTCATTAAACATCATCCCCCCGCCCCACATGCCGCCGCCGACAGAAAGTTTCCTTTCAAAAAGCACGGTTTTTTTTCCTGCTTTTGCCAGGTAATACGCCGCGACCATGCCCGCGGGCCCTCCGCCTACTATGGCAACGTCACAATCCAGGCTGTCCATGAGCTTATCACTGAACCTTTTGATAATTGCTCCGGAAATTTTCACTTCATCGAGTTTCAAAATACCACCTCCTGATTATTTTTGGCCCGGCGGCAATAAAAAAAACCTTCCGGCCGGAAGGTTTAATCAATAATGCAAATTGCATTCTGCATTTCGCACTTTTTTTCTCCTCCCTCCGCCGGCATTACCCGGGTCAGGTTCTAAAGGGTATATTCTCAGGAAACGCTCCGCGCTTCCACCCCTGCTGTCACTACCTACTATGCTATTAAACATCCAAAATGTCAACAGTAAATTTAACGCGGGATAAAAACCAAGAATTTAACCTGCGCGATTTCCTGTTAACAAGCAAATCATTTACAATACTCCGGTCAATATGATTTACTCCTCTTTTAATATCCGCAGGGCGGAGCCTTTTTACCCAAAACCACCTTGTTATTTAACCACCACACACTTACCCCATTTAACAGCCCTTTCTTCATTTACTCTTGCCTCAACGCTGTAAATATAAATTCCCGATGCCACGCTTTTAGCAGCGTGATTTCTTCCATCCCATAAAATACTGTTTTTGCCCGGTTGTCCTGTTTCGCTAATCTCAACAACTTTTTCCCCGGATACTGTGAATACTTTAACTATTACTTCTGAGTGTTTGCCTAACTCATAGACTATGTATGTCTTATCATTAAAAGGATTTGGAAAATTGTTTATAAGTTTTAGATAAAAAGGTCCTTCAGTCGGTGTTATTGTCGGAGTTACTGTAGGACTATCAATAGGAGTTAAGGTTATTGTAGGTGTTTCTGTGCTTGTATTTACCGGGCTGGCAGTATACGTTGGTGTTATTGTGGGTGTAGGTACAATTAACCCGGCTGGGTAACTATATGCATCTGCATTATCAAAACCGTAAACAAAAGCACCAAATGCTTCCGGCCCAGAAAAAATATGCTCACCGGCTGTAACGCTTACCTGGGCGCTGTAATAACCACTTGCTCCTATTGGAGTAAAATCTCCTGCCGGGATAGGCACGCTATCTAACATGATACTGCCTACGGAAGAAGCTGAAGCCATAATGTTTACAAAATTTGGATCAAACCACGTCATATCCAGGTTACTTGTTATGTAATTTGAAGTGTACTGATTGATAGGCGTTATATTCATCATCGATGGATCTCCCGTAATGCCATCATAGGTGCTACAATGAGAATACTGTGCAACAAGAATTGGTTCATCAGATACAATGTGTGTAGAAGTAGTAATTACCTGTTCATAATACTCGCCACGATTCAATGTAACAACTAATGCTCCATTAATATTGATATTGGTATTGTCTTGTGATGCTAAAAGCCTAAAAGCATCACCATTGAGCCTGGTTGCCAGCGGCGCTGATAAAAACTCTGTGCCCCAATATTTAACCGGAGGAAGTTGCTCAACTATGTAATTACAGCCAAATTCCGGAAGTGGAATATGCGCGCAACTATGAGAGCCAAAAACTGCGATGTTCTTATCAGAACTAATAATTGTTCCTGTAAGGTCTGTGGTTGTTGACACATCGTCCCTAAGTTGATAGCATTGTCCTTCATTCAAAAGGATATTATACGGAACTCCTACAGTTCTTGCGCCCACAGAAGCAGATGGAGTTATAGTAACTGCTGTTCCATCCTCTACCGCAACAATTGCGAATTGGGTACCTGATTGAACCCCCCCATTGCTATAGCTCAATATTAAATATTCGATTCCTAATGAATCTACAGGCAAACCAAGATAAGCATCTGTATTATTCTGGCTCCATCGGTAACTTGTAGCAAGTACAACAATTTCATCAACAGATATAATATGGATTCCTTTGTTTTCTATTGAATCTGTTCCTGTAATTTCAGTTCCCGCAGGAAGAGTAATTTTTATTGCAGCACCTGCCATTACAGAAAAGTTTTGCGAAAAACTAAGGCCGGGTATCGTAACAGTGCCGGTAGTATTTGTATTTCCTGTTAAAATAAGATGCTGGTCGGATGTTCCGTCTCCACTATAAGGGAAAGTAACCCAGAAATCAGTACCCTTATTGTCTACTGAAGCAGGGAGATAGCTGCTAAATAATGTATAAATAAAAATAATAAAAATAAATGTTTTTTTCTGAGAAATATATTTCAAGAATATTGCTCCTTCTATACTTTATTAACTCGTAATATTATCAACATCACAATAATTACTAACAGCAATACATATTAATAAAATAAGGCCAGAAAAATAATCACGCGCCCTTATCTGAGTACTTGCTGTAAGAATTTTTACTTTAATACAACGATTTTTTTTGTTATTGTCCTGTCATCGGTTATGATTTTCAACAGATATATGCCATTCGCCGCTTCCATGCCAAGGTCGTTTTTTACCCTCCATAATACGTGGTTTATACCCCTTCGTGTCTCACCCTCACTTAACGATTTTTGCCAGACAACCTTACCGTTTAAGCTATAGATTACGAGCTTCACATCCTCCGGAGAGACAAGAGAAAATCTAATTATTGTCTCATCCTTGCAGGGATTGGGATAATTGTATGTATTTTTTTCGTTGATTTCCTCTGACGGCAATACTTTATGATATTCACCTTTGGCAGTCAGGATTCCCATGCCCCCCCCCGGTTCTTCACCCCATACTAACACTCTGTTAATGTAAACTGTTACTTTATCCCATTCCGTAAATGTTGTATAGCCCGCAAAACTCCAGTCATTAGACTGGTCGTACGGACTCCAGTCTGTTTTGTTAAACCTGGTCTCCACCTGCGCATAATCATCCGCGTTTAAACTCCCTGCGCCGCTGTCAAAAGATACCCTCAAATACCTGTCCTGATTATCCCCAAAACTGCCTGAAAATATCTCTGTATGTGTGTCAGAGGTTATACCTGTACCTGCCGTCATTATTCCCGCGTAATCCACGTAGCTTTCCTCTGTTTGTCCTGTGCCCTCGTAACTGTAATAATACCTTATTTCAAGCAGGCTTAAATCTATTGCTGTATCACCCTCATTATGTACCCTGATCTGCGGATGAGGTGAGTTTGTACTTGGATTAATGTCGCCGGCTTTGAATTCCAGTGTTACATCAGCTAAAAGAGGAATAGGCGTTATAGAAGATGTTGGTGTAATTGAATGCGTTGGAGAAATTGTGGCTGTAGGAGTTACTGTAGGTGAAACCGTTACTGTTGATGTAATCGTAGGTGTTAATGTTGGTAAAGCAGTCGGCTCCTGCCCCCAGATAAGCGATCCTTCATAATATATAGTTACCCTATCAGCATCAATAAAAGTGTCTGAACCTTCGTATGACCAGTCATTCGTCTGGTCATAATCTGACCAGTCATTCTTGTGAAATCTGGTTTTTATCTCGGCATAATTTCCTTCACCCGGTTTTAAGAATCCTGTCCCATTATCAAAGGTTAACTGCTCGTAATGAGTTTGTCTGCCAAGCGTTGTTGAAACAATACCTATATTAGTCTGTCCTGTTATATTGCTATAAGGTTCACGTTTTTCTGCATAATCAACGTATCCTGTCTGTTCCTGCGTAGTGCATTCGCAGGTATACCAGTAGCGCACTTCAACCTTGCTTAAATCAGCAGCTTTTTCAGGATCAATGTTGTGTATTCTGATTTCTATATGAGGGTTGTTATTAACAGGCTCACTGTCAGCAGTTCTTACCCGGGCTTTCAGTTTTGGTGATACGCCTATATCAGAATATATGCTCATAGGGCCTATCATTTTAGAGACATTTACAGTCCAATTTTTCCTTCCTGTATCAGGAACTAAATCTGCAGCACTTCTTGTATATGTTTTTTGTCCGTTTAAATACCCATTAATTGTCAAACTATACTCCCCGCCAGAACTCCCGGCAACAGTAATAGCATACGACCCACTGGGTTGACTTATTTTTATATTCTGTGGAGACACTACTGAAGCAGGAATTTCTTTTTTTAATTGACCGTTTACTATACCAGACATTCTTCCCTGAGAATCAGTAATATACATATCAGCAGGGCTTCCGAGAATAGTTTCCATTACTGTATCATATGCGGCATCCTTTGCCTGTAAACCCAAAATGGCAAAAACTGTAGAAACATTGTTATACTCTCTGAACGCCGGAAAAATTGGCT
>CAZHOD010000015.1:0-13746 GCA_964534075.1 uncultured Spirochaetia bacterium | reverse complement strand
ACCAGGTTTTTCCTGGCGGCCTGTATAAGGGTTTCGAGCGTATATGTAAAGTCCGTATATATAAACAGGCTTAACGCCGCGTTCTTGCTGTATGCCCTGAAACCGCTGTGGAGCTCGGAATAATGTTTTCTGAAACACAAATTTTCGAGAAAAGTAAGCACTTTATTGGCCCAGTACTTATAAAAAGGCATTCCACCCTGCATGGCCCCCCTGCCCAGCATGCGCGAACCCAGTACAAAATCCGCCTGACCCTCGAGTATGGGCGATATCATGGAAGGTATAAGCCCGGAATCATACTGGTAATCAGGGTGCAGCATAACCACGACATCGGCCCCGTCCTTAAGCGCCTCCATGTAACATGTCTTCTGGTTTCCGCCGTAACCCGTATTCTGCAGGTGCACCACAACCTTCAGCCCCAGCTTTTTTGCGACTTCCACGGTATCATCGCCGCTAACGTCATCGACCAGTATAACTTTATTAACGACATCCGCCGGGATGTCCCTGTAAGTTTTTCCGAGCGTCTTCGCGGCGTTGTACGCCGGCATGACCACAATTACTTTTTTCTTTTTCAAATCCGCGTTTCCTCCGTCATTTTCTTTTCTTTGGAATCAAAACCCCGCTCGGTACAATCTCCGGTTTTCCTCCTGATGAGGGAGTTTTCCACCAGAACTGCATTTTTGAATAATGAACCGACTCGTAGTAACGCAGTTTTATCCTGTGCCTGCCTTTTTCCAGGTAAATAGACCCGCTTTCCCGCGCCAGGCCTCCGCCTCCGCCGGGGTTCACAAGCACCTGTTTACCGCCTATAAAAAGGTCCGAATAATCGTTTGACCGGGTCTCAAAAACATACTCACCGCTTTTGGGTATATCGATAAAGCCTTTCCACTCCACGGAAAACGGCCCTAAAATAGGATCCTGCGTCCAGTTAAAAAGTATAAACGGGTCCCGCTGCGCAAACCGCGGTTTACCCTGCCAGTGATTGGAAAGTTTAACCGCCTCTTTTCTGTTTGTCTTTTGTATGTTATCATAATAATAATAACCAATCAGCCCGTTTTTCTCCGGGCTCTCCTGCTGTTTTTTAACCTCGCTGTAAGGAACCTCGTAAACCCAGTAAAGTATCCTTCCCGGAAAAAATTTGTGCCTGAAATCGCTGTACTCTCCTTTTGGGTACATGGACCTCAAAACGTCCAGCAGAGGCAAATACGCCCTGTCCAGTACATACGCGTAGTTCTTGACGATCCCGGGCTGTATTGGTATCCATTTTGACGGCGAAAACCTCTCATAATTTTTTAACGGATAAGTCGCGAACCTGAAAGTATAACTGTCCACCCAGTCGGGCCTTACTATGGCTGTCCAGCCGCTGCCGAGGGACTTTACGTATTTACCCATGTGGTACTCATTCGTGGAAAACTCCGCCCATGAGCCGGGGTTGCTCCTGAATTTGTTGAAATATGTATCATAATTCGCGTAACCTGCCCACGCAAGGCCCGCGAAAATAAGCACGTAAATGACGGGCACCAGTTTTTTTCCGTACTGTTCCCTGAAATAGGCCATAAACCTCTGCGCGGGCAAAATCGCGAAAAGCAAAACAAGCGGTATAACGCTTATTGTCCTGTAAGCCTGGGGCGCCTCAGTGGAAAAAAGCCCTGCCTGTAAAAGCGCGAGATACACCGCGAGCAGGAAAAAAGAAACCGGCTTTTGTATACGGAATAAAACAAAGAAAAAACCCAGCGCGGCAAAAATCCCTGTTCCGAAATCGAGCATTGGCACTGTATGGTAATTATGCCTGGGGTTCCCGTCCCCTTTGTAGTTATACATAAGAAGCGTTTTTCCGATATTCTCCGCGTAAAGCGTTGTCCATTTTTTCGGCTCCCCGGTTTTATCATTAACATACCGTCCGCCGATTTCCCTTAACATTTCCTTGTTAAATATCGATACCGTAGACGCCCTGGACATAAAATTCTCCGGGTGCTGAAGGATATAATTCCCCATCGGCGCGAAAATAACGGTAAAAAAGAAAACCGCCATAAAAACCTTTTTTAAATACGCGTTTTCCGAGTAACCGAAATGAAAAAGTGTATAAATTGAGACGGCAAGCGCTATTATAAAACACACCATCGCCGGGACGGCGCCTTTCGCAAAATAAGCAAACAGAGTAAAAAGAAGAGCCGACGCGGGCGCGATGAATCCCGCGGCAGTCTTCGGCCGGAAAAATTTCAGCAAAAGGTAATATAAGAATATGCCCACGGCAAGCAGTTTAAAAAACAGTGCCGCTGAAAGAGTCTTAAAATTCATCCCCGCGGCGCCAATAACCGGGTTATTGCCCGAATAAACCTGCAACACAACAGCCAGTGCAGCCGCGCCGGCCAGCAGCCCAAACACCGGGCGGCTTACATCCCTTTTTACGCTGAAAACTTTTTTAAAATTCTTTTTAAAACTTTTCCTGTTTTTCATAAGCAGCACTATAAAATATATGAGAAAAAACAGGAACAAACCCGCGGGTATAAGCCTGGCGGCTATATATGAATAAACCGAAAACGCCGAGACAACACCCATGAGCACAAAATCCGAAAGCTTTTCTTCTTTATACGCGCGGTAGGCAAAATAAAGCGCGAGTATAACAAAAAATACAGTAACTATCCCCAGAAAACCCATTCTGCTGAAATTAATGTGCCAGCGGGCCACGGCAATAAGAAAACCGCCGATTATGGCTGCCCTTGGCCCGAACATACCCCTTACAAGGAAATAAAAAGCAGGCACGCAAAGAATCCCGAAAACAATTGACACCAGCCGTATCTGCATAACACCTATGCCAAACGCCTTGAATGAAGCCGCTATAAAATACATATAAAGCGCGGCGTTCTGCGTCCATCTTTCTATATATACAGGCAGGGTCGTGCCCGCCAGCTCTATGGATTTCATTATATTTATGGCTTCCAGCCCGTTCTGGCCCTCGTCGCGGTAACAACCCGCTGGCAGTTTATCTATCATGTAAACCCTGAAAAAAACCGCTGTCAGCATGATGAGGCCCAGCATAACTGCCTCTGTTTTTTTGCTTATCTCCTCACTTTTCCCCGGCCCTTTTGAAGCCTTTTCCGCCAGTATAAATACAATTCCCGCAAGGGCGAAGAGTATAACGCCCGGAACCGCTTTTCCGCCGTTGAATATAATCAACTGGCCGAAAACAGCCAGGGCAAGCGATATAACAAACAGGTTAAACGGCCCTATTCCTTCGAGTAAATCCGGCCCGCTCTTTTTTCTTTTTAATTTTCTTTTTCCTGCCATTTCACTCACCTGCCTGTGAATTTTTGTACGTATTTACTGCCGGTAATATATTGTATGTTGTTTTTCCTTTCCACGGCCGTGGTAAAGGACAAAACAGCGCCGTATAATATGACAAAAATCATTATACCAGATAAAATATTGTTTTTGGTGAAAACATTGGTTTTTTTTGGGCTTATAAAACCGGCAAATTCCGCGATTCCCGCGGCGCCTAATATGTATATAATAAAAGTAAACGGCGTAATGAACAACACCGGGTCCGCCTCCCGTGAAAACACCGAAAAGAACTCCATAAGAAGGGCGCACGCGAGCAAAAGCGCCGAGTAGGTAAAAAAGCCGGCTCTTTTTGCGTTTAATTCCTTAATAAAACCGGGGATAAGATAAAAATAGAAAAACAAAACAAAAAATACCGGCAGCAATTCCGACCATAAAAAACCGCTTTTAAAAAAGGTGGAAACTTTGAATGTTTTTGTGTTCAAAAAAGGCGTATCCTGCATCACCTCCATTGAAAATGAAGGCACAAAAACTTTTATTGAAATAATTACCGCGGCCGCGGCGGCCAGGCCGAACGCGGCCCCGTAAAATGCCGTGTTGTGTTTTTTTACCTTTTTTTCGTTAATTTTCATCGCGCCGTAAATCAGCGCGGCCAGGCCGAACACCGCGCCCGTATAACCGGACAGCAAAAGCAAAAACGCGGTAATAAAAAACCCGGAATATTTTTTTACCGGCAGGCGCAGCAGGCAGAAATACGCGTTAAGCGAGAGCAGAATAAAAACAACAACAACATCCGTGCCGCTGAAAACCGAAGCTGCAACCGCGGGCGAAACCAAAAACGCGGCCGCGCCCCACACGGCGCCTTCTTTTCCCGAGAACGCTTCCGAAGTTTTGTAAAAAGCCGCTCCCATCAGTATAAGCGCGAAAAATGAAACAACAAAAAGCGCCGCGGCAAGGTTTCCTTCCCCGAATAACGCGTAAAGGGGCAGGAGAAGCGCGTAATAAAGCGGCCCGTTTACGTACTTTTCTGAAGGGATTGATTCACCGGGCTGTTTAAATCCGGTTTCGACCGCCTGCGCCGCGCTGTTCAGCTGATAATACGCCTCGATATCCGGAAATATAAATGTATGGCTGCCGTAAAACATGGTAAGGTACACCTGAAAAATAAAAACAACAAGCGCGGTTATTAAAATAAGGTTAAGGGGTACGCCTTTGAATAAAGCTGTTTTTTTGCTCATTTATCCTCCTTTTGGGGCTCGTAACCACCGGCGCTTTTTTTCTGAAGCACCCAGTAATGAAAACTATCATACCTGTTCGGCGATTTTTCTTCAATACTTACTGTTATTTTACCGCCTTTTATCATGCCGCTGCCTATGACAAACGAATTTTCAGTAAACCCCTGCCCACCTTCCCCGCTCCATGTCCCGGCTTTCCTCCCGTTGACAAATACCTCCTGGGAAAACCCGGGCTGGTTATGCGCCCGCCTCACGATTTTTACCTCCCTGCCGGGTTTCAGCGGCCCCGCTGTAAACTCCTCTCCCCCCCCGGTTATCCTGCCGGCGTCTATTATAACAATATTTCCGGGCCCGGAAACCTCCTCCTTAAGGAGCGTCCCGGGCACATTTGGGGGCATTTTGCTCCATATCGAATAATTATGTTTTTCTTCGCTCCTTATATCTCCGGTATCCAGCCTGTCCACCGGGCCGAACCTGCCGCCTTCTGAATGGTCAAAAGCCATGTTGTTGCCGCTGTTATAATATTTCTCAAGGGGCGGGACGCATACCTCGGGAGAACCTACGACATAATAAGCCGGTTCCCTTTTTATATGAAAATCAACGAGCCTCCTGTCCGAAAGGCCGAAAAAAGAAAACCCTTCGTAATTGAACCAGCCCAGGTGTAACATAAAATAATCCGGCCTCACGTGTTCTATTTCCTCGTAAACAGCGGGCTTGCCGTTCCGGAAAATACGCGCCTGGTTGTTTGTGACCAGCCCGACAAGGTCAAAAACCTTCGCGTCAGAAAAATAAGTTATCGCCCCCACATCATTAATCGCGACCCGGGCGGAAACCGGGAGGTTTTCCTTTATCCACTTTCCCGCCCGTATGGACTGGTTGTATATATCCCTGCAGTCCCTCCCGAAATTAACCGCGTTCGCCGCCATTGTAAAAAAATTAAAAACAATAAAAACGGACATAACCGTATATTTCACAGTATCAGGAACTTTTTTACGGCCCGCTCCAAACAGGGCCGATAGCCCGTAGGCCAGAAAAGGCGTAAACAGTACGGCAAAAGGCATCGCGTACCTGTAATTATGCACGGTAAAAAAACTGGAAAAAACCGTGCTTAAAATGCCGGCAAAAAACCAGAAAAACGCCGTTACAAAGGGCCCCGCCTCCTTCCTCTTTACCTCTCTCACAAGCCCCGGAAACACGCCGATCACAAACAAAAAGAGCGAGTACCTGAAAAAATAATGCTCATCCCTGCCGTTAAACACATCCCGCAAATACGCCAGGTATTTGCCGAGCCCCTGCTTTAACACTTCTGTCACATGGAAATAGTACTGCGAAAAATCTGACTTGGCCCGCATAGTATTGGGCATAAAATCACCGGTAAAAATATAATTAATGAAAAAATACAGGGCGCCCGGAATAACGGCGATTAAGTACGGAGCAAAAGCCTCTTTTTTATTGAAAACCCCTGCCGCCGCCTTAAGCGTAACAAGCATAATCACAAGTATAAAACCCTCCGGCCGAACAATTGAAAGAAGGCACAAAGGCACGAGCTGTTTCGCCTTTGGGGCGCCCGAAGCCAGGTAATAAAGCGAGGAAATTATCAGCGCGGAAAAAATACATATCTCCATACCGGAAAAATATCCCCATAGTATATTCCCGTTCGTTACAAAAAGGGCCGCGGCAAAAACAGCGAATTTAACCTCGTTTACCAAAAGGCGCGTAAGTTTATAAATATAGTAACCGCTGAAAAAAAGGCATATGCCCCCGATAACATAGGTTACTACAACCAGCGCTCCGCCTTTAAGTAAAACAGCGAAAGGCGCCAGCAAAAAAGCGTAAAGAAAACTTGTCGCGCCCGAAGAATACCCCTCGCCCAAAACATACTCGAAAAAACGCCCTTTTGCCAGGTTTTTGGCGTACTGCATATAGATAAAAGCGTCATCCAGGGGGGCTGAAAACTTAAAACCCGAATAAATAAGCATCAGCATAAAAAAAAGGGCGGCTGCCGCCGCCGAATAAAGGGCCAGCCATTTTATGACTTTATCATTTGTGCCCGGCAGCGCCTTTTTTGTCATAACAGCTTCCTTAGCTCGCTTCGTTTTTCCTTGGAAACAAGTATCATAACCGTATCCCCCTGCTGAAGGACCGTGTTCCCGTGCGGAAAAACCACCTCCTCGTCCCTTACAATGGAAACAATAAGGCATTCTTCCGGGAACTTTATGTCCTTAATCGCCTTTTTTAATATTAAAGAATTCGAAGCCACCTCGGTCTCGATAATCTCCACCTTTCCGCCTTTCATCTCCAGTATGGGAACCAGCATACCCGGGTCCACTTCCTTTTCAATAATGGAATTGACTATTTTTGTGGTGTTGACCACGTTGTCCACACCCAGCGTGGAAAAAATATCCTCGTTTTTGGGGTTTGATATCCGCGCTATTGTCCTTGGTATCATGTACATGATTTTTGCCATCTGGCATATAACAAGGTTTGTCTCATCGTCTCCTGTTACAGCGACCACGACATTTGCCCTGTTTGTGCCGATATTCTTGAGCACGTCTGACTCCGCGGCGTCGCCCATACTTATGTTTTCCCCGAGCTCCTGGTAAAGCTCGTTGTACCTTTCTTTTTCCTTTTCCACGAGAAGGACCTCGTGCCCCTCCGAAATAAGCAGCCGGGTCAGGCTGAGCCCCATTTTTCCCGCGCCGACAACTATAATAAACATCTGTTCTTTATCAGTATCTTTTTTAGCCATTCTTCTCCCCCTCTTTTTCCGCCCCGGCCAGCATTTTTTCTATGGCCATTTCGCTCAGGGTCGTGGGGCAAAATATCTCTATGCCGAGCTCTTCGAAAGCCTTCGCCCTTATCGGGTCAAAAACCCTCGCCAGCACTTTTTCCACCTTGTATTTCTGTTTCGCGATTTCAGCGGCCATTATATTCGTATTGTCGCCGTTCGTAAGGGCCAGAAATATGTCCGGTTTTTCTTTCATAACATCTATATATGTTTCCATGTTGGCTCCGTCGCTCTGAAGTATCTTCCCGTTGAAATCCTTGCCCAGCGAGCTCAAAGCGTCTATATTCCTGTCGATAACCACCAGGGAATTTTCTTCTTCCTTCGCCAGTTTAAGGGCGACCCTCTTGCCGAGCCTTCCGCTGCCCAGTATGACAACTTTCATATAAACCTCCCTCAAACCCGGTTTATTTACCGGGAAATTTGCCTCAAACCTGTTCGGAAATATTCATGAGCACCCTGCAGGGCGCGTTTTTTGAGACATAACTCACGGTCTTTCCCGCGAGTATCTCCGTGGACTTTGTTTTGCCCGTGGGCCCTAAAAGCACAAGGTCGGCGTTCCTTTTTTCCGCTTCCTCCACTATAGCCTTGCCCGCGGACCTTGCCTGCACAAGTTTTGTCTCCACGCTGACTCCGTATTCCTTAGCTACCATCTCGGCCTGATCCAGCGCTTTTTCGCCTTTTTCTTTTTTTGTGGGAATGGACGCGTCGACCGGCAAAGTCATGGGCACTTCGATAACATACATCGCCAGTATCCTTGACTTGTCCCTGAGCGCTATTTTACATGCCGTCTGCATAGTGGCCGCTTCCAGTTCCCCGGTCGTGGGAACTATTATTCCCGCGTAATTGATGGGCTGGTACGCGGTCTCGACCACCCTTTCTATGGTGACTTCCTCATGCACGGGCAGCTTATTTTTTACCCTGTAATAAATATACATGGCAAATCCGGCAGCCACCCACACCAGGCCTACCGCCCTTGTCCACGGCTCGCCGAAAACTATCACGAGCCAGACAAAAATATTTATTAAAATTCCTATAACCGCTGTTACAGGAATTTCTTTTCCCTTAATCTTTACATTAAATTTCATTTTCCAGGGCCTCTCCATGTCAGGCGCCTTTATCCTGAGCCATATCACCGAAAGGTGGGCAATGGCAAAAATCAACATGGATGAAAAAGCGTAAAGTTTGGCGAGTTTTACGAAAATGCCCTCCTCTATCAGGCCGGACAAAAGGAGCAGGCCCGCCACTATCGAAATGATTATAATACCAATGTGGGGTGTGTTGAACTTCCTGTGGAGCTTAAATACAAAAGACGGCAGGTGCCTGTGCTCGCCCATGGAGTAAGCAAGGCGCGAGGCCCCCATTATTCCCGCGTTTGCTGCCATGAGCAGTATTGTAACAGCCAGTATTGAGACCCAGGGCACAAAAATATTTTTAAGCGGTATTACCGCGCCGAAAACCGTAAGTTCGGGCATTCTCCTGGCGAAAGCCGCTATGGCGTCCTCTTTTTCCGCTACCAGCTCCGGGGGAGGCACGGCGCTGTTTACGACCATAGGAAGGCTGACTGACATCACAAGCACAGCTATAATAAGCCAGAAATAAGCAGAAGGAATTTTTTTCTTGTAATCGGCGGTTTCCTCGGACATCTGTGATATAGTTCCCACCCCTGTGTAGGCAATCATAGCGACCGCGAAACCCTGAACCCAGGCTGTCCAGTCCGATGGCCAGTAGCCCGCTCCCGCGTTGTAATATTCCACAAATTTTCCCAGGTTAAGCATAAAAATCGCTCCTATGATTATGAGCAGCAGCTGGGTGAGTATGTCTACCGCGGCGAAAAATATATTGAAGGACGCAGCCTCTTTCACGCCTTTTACATTCAGGTACATAAGCGCGGTGATAAACACAAGGGCAATAATAATGGCCGAAACGTGGGGGTCAGTGGAAAAACTTACTTCCCCGATTGAAATTGGGATAGGCTTTTCCACAAATCCTACAAAAGCCTTCATGTACTCGGCAGCGGTATATACAGATATTGCCACAGTGACTATATAAGTAAGAAGGTGCACCCATGCCGCGAAAAAGCTGAAAGACTCGTTAAAAGCCTTTCTCGCGAAATGAGAAACCCCGCCGGAATAAGGCATCATTGTGGCGCCTTCGGAAAAGGTCCAGGCTGTAAGAATAAAAAACAAACCCGCCAGGGCAATGACTATGGGCGAGGCGCCGAGGGCGAAAAAAGCAGTCGCGCCTATAGCGTAATAAATCGAGGAGCCTACATTGCCGTACCCTGCCGAAAAAAGCGCCGGCACGCCAAGCTCCCGCTTAAGCTTCTCTTTCTCTACTATTACTTTTCTGCGGATAGACCGTAATTGTTCTGGCATAAAAATACCGTCAGGAATTAATTGCGGGAAACTATAACTTTTTCTTTGGCAATTTCAACAAGTTTTGAAAATGCCGCGTTGTCCGCAACCGCTATTTCCGCCAGCTGCTTCCTGTCAAGCGCCACGTCTGCTTTTTTCAGCCCGGATATGAACCTCGAATATGAAATTCCGTTCTGCCTGCAGGCAGCGTTGAGGCGTGTTATCCAGAGTTTTCTGAAATCCCTTTTTTTGAGTTTTCTGCCTGTATAAGCGTACGTCCAGCCTTTTTCCACCTGGCCGCTCGCGCTTTTCCACGAGTTCTTTTTCCTGCCGTAGTACCCCTCGGCAAGTTTTATCATTTTTTTATGCCTTCTTTTTGTATTAACTCCGCCTTTTACTCTGGGCATGTTTATCCACCTCCGGGATGCTTTAGTTTGTTATTCTTGTGAAAATTCAGTTGGGTATAAGTTTTTCAACAGCCTTTTTATTGGTCTTATGCACGTATTCCGGTTTTCTTTTCGGCCTTTTTATATTGCTCGATTCCTGGTAAAGAAGGTGCTTTAAACCGGGCCTTTTGTATTTTATTTTACCTTTGGCTGTCTTTTTAAACCTCTTTTTAGCTGCTGAATTTGTCTTTAATTTCGGCATTTTACTTCTCCCTGAATTCTAAAATTTATTTTTTATACGGCGCCACTACAAAAGTCACCGTCCTCATCTCTTCCGACGGTTTTCCTTCCATTTCTCCTTTTTCCGAAACGTAATCGATTATGCGGTTTTTCATATCATCGCCTCTCTTTTTCCTGTACTCCAGCTCTCTTCCTCTGAACCTTATTACAAATTTTACCTTATAACCTTTTCCCAGAAACTCCAGCGCGTGATTAAGTTTTATCTTGAAATCATGAGGGTCTATATTCGGCCTGACCTGTATTTCCTTCACAACAATAGTATGCTGCTTTTTTTTCGCCGCCTTATCTTTTTTTGTCTGCTCATATTTATATTTTCCATAATCAATAAGCTTGCATACCGGCGGTTTCGCGTTCGGGCTCATTTCCACCAGGTCGACCCCTCTGTCATCGGCCATTTTAAGCGCCTCATCCCTGCTGAAAACCCCCAGTGAGCCGCCGTTTACGTCAATTACCCTCACATCTCTTGGCGGGATCCTCTTGTTGATCCTTAACTCTGTGAAACTAATCTTTAACCACCTCCTGAAAAATTTTAGCGCGCTCTGAAATTAAGGCGGCGCTTAAAAAAAAAGACGGCACTAAGCCGCCTTTTCATTAATAAACGCTTTTTAACCCGGGCAGCCTGCGTGCCTTAATATCTAAATATCGGCTCCCCAAGGTGAGAAGCTGCGGCTTCCTCTTCCTTGTTTTGTTCCGTAATATACAACAACAAGCTGTATTTGTCAATAAATATAACAGCTTTACTCCATTTTCATTTCCATTAAACTACTTTGTTTTTTATATTTTGTCCACCTGTCCCTTTTTAATAAGTAAGCGTCAGCTGGACACCTGCCTCAAAACCGCCGAAATCAAAAGGGAGAGGCGCGTCGCTGTCCATGCCCAGACCCTTAAAAGCATCGTCTTTTTCAATACTGAGCTCTGGATTTGCCTCTGTCGCCTTCATTTCCGCTATGTTCGCTATCCTGTACCCCGCGGTTAATCCGAATGAAAATGTTTCGGAAACCACGTACTCAACTTCTCCACATATATCGGCAGCGAGCGCTCCCCCGCCGATAGCAACAGATTCGTCGAACTCGGTTCCGCCGTTCACTCCCGTATGGCTGAAGGATCCACCGCCGAGGCCGTAGCCTGCGAACGCGCCGGCGCCTATTTTTATCGGAGTCGCGGGAATAACCATCCTGTATACCAGGCCGCCCATAATTGAAGTAAGCGAGGCTGTAAGAGAATACTTTTCTGTATCATCGGTCGCTGTGTCCTCCCCGCTTAGAAACGTTTCTGAATCCCCTATGTATGAGACTCTTGCGCCGAGGCTGAACCCCATTCCAAGGTGAACAAGCTCGTCCGCCCCTATGATATAACTTCCGGAAAACTCCTGTTTTTTCTTTTCATCCGCGACGGAATCTTCGTACATATCAACCACGTTCTCATTTATCTTTCCCATGTTCAGCGTTGTGTACCCTCCCCACGCCCTTACGCCCGCTGTCTCCGCAAAAGACGCCGCGGCAAAAACAAAAATAAAGGCCATCATAAAAAATATTTTTTTCATATTTCCCTCCTTCAATCTGAAATCTTATATATACGTATTATAACAGTTTTTTTCAGGCAATCAACTGTAAAATGAAGCCTCCGAGCTTCCGAGCCGCCGAGCTGCCAAGCCTCCAAGCAGGCTGCGGTTACAAATACGTTTTGTTTTTGTATTTGTCCGGTTTTTGATGTTTCCGTTTTTGGGCGGACACACAGGTCCGCCCCTACAAATACGTTTTGTCTTTACCAAGCCTCCGAGCTTCCGAACTGCCTTTTGGTTTTAAACTTATTTTTTTCCCTCAAACACCATTCTTCCGGCCAGGTCCGCGGCGGCGGACGAATACCTTTCCGCCTTTTCTTTATAGGCGGTAATAACGTTTCCGGAGGGCCCTGTATCAAAAACCGGGTAATTACATTTAATCATATAACCATTACCGCCGTGTAATGTGAAATATATTTCCTTATAAAACGTCCCGGTATCCTCACCATGTTTTTTTGTCCCGACAAAAATGTATTTGAACCAGGTTTTGCCGTTTATTTTACCGGAACCGCTTTTTTTCAGTAAAAACCCCCCGCCGGACTTCCTCACCTCTTTTTTGACAATTTCAGCCGGGGCGCTTTCCGCTTCACTACGGCTTTTTATGCCGCCGGAATCCGCGCCCTTTGTTTTTTTGACTTCAAACGCCAGGATACCGCCGGGTTCCAGCAAAAAAACATCGTAAGCGCCTCCCGCGCCCGGTTTTCTTCGCGCGGCGCCGTTATCGGGAAGCTGCATTTTTACCCCGCCGGGAAAAACAACCTCATCCCCGGCCTTTTTCATAACCGGCGAAAAAACCTTTATCAGCTTTGCCTTGCCTTCCTCCGTGCCAAAAAACTTTTTTCCCGCGAATACGGCCAGGCCGGCCGCCCCTGCCATGAGCAGAACTACAAGAAGGCAGCCGGACACGCACCCCAGCACAAGTTTTACCGCGGTATCGCCGCCCGCGGGAGCTTTTCTTCCCCTCTTGACTTTTTTCATTTCCCTGTAAAGCGCCACAGTAACAATAATAAGAGCCGGTTTCTCGGCAGCCATGACAAGCTCGGCAAAAAGGCCCCCGGCAAACGGCATAAATATCCCGGTAATACCCGCGGAGAACATAATCGGCAGGAGAATCATAAGAAGCGCCAGCCCGATAAAAATATAAAAAAAGAAAATACCCCAGAAATTACCGCTTACCAGCTTTTTACTGGCGGCCAGGGGGTTGGGTTCACGCGGCTCCAGCACCGCTATTATAAGGACAAAAACAAATATCACCGAAAGGTAAACACCGGGAATAATAAAAAAAATGAAACCAACCGCCGCCAGGCAGAAAACAACAATTAAAAAAGCTGTATAATAAAGGAGCCTTTCCATCCCGCCCGCCAGGCTCTCCCCCACTGTTATTTTCCTTCCCGCCGCCAAAGAGCCGGACGCCACAATCATGGCCGCGGCCCCCCAGGCGCTTAAAAACAACGAGCCCAGAAAAATCAGGAAGGCGGGTGCCGCGAGCGCGGGGTACGCGGCTACAGCGTCTTCGGAAATAAACGAGCCGGCTATGGATCCGGCGCTTGCTATAAGGGAAATTACTATAAAAACCGCGAAATTATCCCTGTATAAAAAAAACGACCTTTTTAACACCCCAAAATAATCAACAAAATTAACTGTTTTTCTGACAGCCATTCCCCCTCCTTTTAATCAAGCAAATACTTAAGCTCCTTTTTACCGGGCTTTTTCCTCTCCAAAAGTTTTTCCACTTTGTCAGGCAGAAGATGAAGAAAATCAAAACCCGTGTATTTTTCTATTTTGTCTATTGGCGCGGCGTAACGCGCCGGCTCCTTGTTCACCCGCGTATTCGGGAATAAAAACG
>CAZHOD010000014.1:0-14240 GCA_964534075.1 uncultured Spirochaetia bacterium | reverse complement strand
GGATGCGGGCAAAACTGGACGCGGCCGAAATCGTCATGGATGGTGATGCCCTACGCGGGTATTGATATAGGGTATAATTTTATTGTCGGCGATGAGTCCGTAACCGAAGTTACCATATGGGACAGCGGAGGAAGCAGTGTCGCAAGGGGGGAAATAACGGGTGTAGAAGGCGGCGCTTTTGGCGGTAACGCGGAAGCCGGGCTGGATTTCTGGCCCGCTGAAGCGGTCGGTGTGGTGTTAAAGGCGGGTTACAGGCTCTGCGCTATGAATATGGGCGGTTTGAGAATAAACGGCGGGTCAGATACAGATTTAATGGACGCGGGTATAACGGATAAAATAAATTTCAGCCCGAATTTTTCGTCTTTTTATATTCAGGCAGGGGTTACCTTCAGGTTCCAGGATTACGGGCTGTGAAACATAATTTATAAGCCAAAAGGTAAAAGTACAGCCTAAAAATCCGAAAATTAAAATTTTTTGCGTTACAAAAACTTGACAAATATGATTTTGGATGCTATAATATCACCAGAAAGGTGATAAATAGGCTCTTGAATTAAAAAGCTTATGAGAGCGGGTTGCTTACCAAAACTTTTTAACCCTCCCCAAACCCCTCTAAAAGTCCCGCTCTCATAAAAACATAAAAGTGGAAAAAGGCGCGTAAAACCGGGGTGTTGAGGAAAAGAGAGGAAGGATAATGAAAAAAATAATAGTTTTGGCCGTGATTTTAATGGCGGCAAAAGGAGCAGGCGCGATGGATAAAATAAAAGTTTTCGATGTAAAAACAGGAAAAGTTATAGAGGCGGAAAAGGCCGTGAAAACAGATAAGCAGTGGCGTGATGAACTCGGTTATGAGTCATTCTGCGTTATGAGGGAGAAGGACACGGAAAGGCCGTATTCAGGCAAATATAACGAGAATGAAAAAGAGGGTATATATTACTGTAAAGGGTGCGGCCTGGGGCTTTTTATCTCCAGCGATAAGTACCGGTCAGGCACGGGCTGGCCCAGTTTTCTTCACCCCGTATCCGAACTTAATATAACGGAAAAAGAAGACCTCAGTTACGGCATGAAAAGAACTGAAGTGCTTTGCTCGCGGTGCGATGCCCATCTGGGGCATGTTTTTAAGGATGGCCCGCTGCCCGCGGGGCTCAGGTATTGCATGAATTCCGCGGCGCTGAAATTCAGAAAAGCGACACCGGAAAAATTAAGCGCCATAGAGGGAGAAAACGGCACCAAATAAATTTTCCGGAGCATGAAAATGAAGGATGAGTCAATAATAACCAACAAAACAACTGTTTATGAGGCCGTCAAAAAGTATCCTGAACTTAAGGATACGCTTATATCCATTTCAGCCGGGTACAAAAAGCTTAATAACCCCGTTGTTTTCAATACGGCCGCGAAAATAACAACAATGGAAAGCGCGGCGAAAATAGGCGGGATATACGTGCACGAGCTGCTGATTCAGCTAAACAGGGCAATAGGCAGGGAAAAGGAATACTTGGATTATTTTGGAAAAGAAATTCCAAAGATGCAGAGGGAATTTCTGCGGAAAAACGCCGCCGGCAAAAAGAAACCAGGAGGGGAAAAGCCTGCCTGGCTGGACAGGGCAAAGGAATTTGATATAATAGACGCGAGAAAAACAGATGAACCATTTTCCATAATAATGAAGAAAGCGGCCAATACTGATAAAGGCAGCGGTTTTGTGCTTATACAGGAGTTCGAACCCGCGCCTGTCATGGAGAACCTGTCGCGCAGGGGGTTCGAGCATTACGCCGAAAAAATAGCGAAAAATGAGTTTTGGGTGTATTTTTATAAACCATAAAGGAGGAATAAATGAGCGAAAGCAACGACGCGGTAAAACAAAAGGTAAAAGAGGCGCTTGAAAAAATCACGGGGGAGACGTCAAAAGAAGAGCTGGTAAAAGTAAAGGAGGAATTCAAAGACGCCCTGAAAGACGCAGACCCATCGGTAATAGCGCGGGCAGAGGGAGAACTTGTCAAAGAAGGGAGGGATATAAAGGATTTGATGAAGGCATGCGACGCGCACATGGAATTGTTTAAAGACGCCATAAAAAATCCGAAACTGAAAGTCCCGGCGGGCCATCCCGTATATATGTTTCAGCAGGACCATAAAAATATACTGGAAATTATGGAGCGTCTGGCAGCAAAGGCGGATAAGGCTGTTAAAATGAAAAGTTTCGGGGAAGCCGCCGGCATCCCCGAAAGCGCGTTGAATGACCTTCAGCTTCTCATGGAGGCGGAAAACCACAATGTGAGGCAGGAAAACACGCTTTTCCCTGTGCTTGAAAAACACGGCATAGAACAACCACCCGCCATAATGTGGTATGAACATACCGAGATGAAGGAAATGAAAAAGAACCTGCTTAAACTTTTTGAAAAAAGAAATGAGATGCCGTATGCTGATTTTGCCGCCCGTTTTAAAAATTTTTCAGTTGCGCTTTTTGAAAAATTCGCCGCCCATACTCAGAAAGAAGAACATATTCTTTATGTCACGGCGTTAAAAAGCATAACAGAGGAGGAGTGGAAAGATATAAAGGAGGAATGCGACAATCTCGGATACTTTAAACCCGGTGAAAAGGAGAGGGAAAATGAACCTAAAAGAGTTTGACATTGGTGTTATCGAGGAAATTATGGATTCTTTGCCTGTCGACCTTTCGTTTGTGGACGAGGAGGACAGAGTGAAATTTTTTAATACCCCGAAAGGTAAACCAAGGATATTCCCGCGTACAAAAATGGACCTTGGAAGAAAAGTGCAGAACTGCCATCCGCCACAGAGCCTCGACAAGGTAAACGCCATACTCGAGGGGTTCAAAAACGGGATGAGAAAGGACGCCGCTTTCTGGATAAACCTAAAAGGCAGGCAGATATACATCAATTATTTCCCGGTGACGGATAAGGAAGGAAAATACCTGGGTACACTTGAAGTTACTCAGGATATAACGGACATAAAGAAAATAGAAGGAGAAAAACGGCTTCTGGACGAATAAAAAGGAGGAATATTATGGCAGGCGTGAAAAGTATGAAAGATGAGGTAGGGTATTCGGACGGTTCTATTGTCTCAAAAACAGTAATCGACAAAAAAACAGGGACAATCACGCTTTTCGGGTTTGATAAAGGCCAGGCGCTGTCCGAACATACCGCGCCTTTTGACGCTGTCGCGCATATACTCGACGGCAGCGCGGAAATTACCATTGGGGGTGAAAAATACGCCCTTAAAAAAGGTGAATATATTCTTATGCCCGCGAATGTCCCGCACGGGGTCAGGGCAGGTGAAAGATTCAAGATGCTGCTTATTATGATTAAATGAGCCGGATAAGCAGGGAGGTAAAAACAGTAAAGGCAATGACAGAAATGTACTGTAAAGAGTTTCACGGACTGCGTGGAGGGAGGATGTGCGGAAAGTGCTCGGAGCTTTATGATTATGCCGTTGAAAAACTGAAAAAGTGCCCTTTTGGGGAAGGAAAACCGGCCTGCAAGAAATGCCATGTTCATTGTTATAATAAGGAAAAAAAAGAGAAGATAAAGAAGGTTATGAAATACGCCGGCCCCAGGATGATTTTTAAACATCCCGGGCTGACTCTTTGGCATTTTATCGGCGCGTGGTAGGTAAAGGGTGTTGTTTTTATAAAAAAATCTGAAAAAGTTTCATTTAAAAACTTGACAAACAAGGCGTAGTTGTTATAATTATTTTAGGTACCCCTACGGGGTATGGGTATAAAAATTTACAGGAGGAAGAAAATGGAGATATCCGAGATAAACGAAAAAGCAAAAGAACGGTTAAAAAGAGTGAACGGACAGATAAACGGAATATACAAAATGATAGAAGAGGGGCGGTATTGTGTAGATGTATTAACCCAGATTGCCGCGGCGGACTCGGCACTCAAGGAAGTACGCAACCTTATATTAAAAAGGCACATGAACACCTGTGTGGCGGAATCACTGAAATCAAAAAGCAGGGAAAAAAAGCAGGAAAAAATAGATGAAATCGTAATGCTTTTTTCGAAATTCGGAAAATAGGAGGGAAAAATGAGGACAAAAACTATTTTTTTTACGCCCATATTTATCACCATTTTGGTAATAAACCTGGGCGCGGCGGCTTTCCGCCCGCTCGATGAGGAGCGGGTAGTAAGAACCGCCCTTGAAAACAATCCGGGCATTGAGGCTTATGAAAAAAATAAAAACGCGGCTGAGTCCCGCGCATGGAAGTCTTTCTGGCCGGAAAACCCGAAAATAGGAATGGAAAATATGAACGGCCGAAACGGGTTGTTTTCTTCCGGAATAAAAAAATTAACAATATCACAGAAAATACCTTTCCCAATAAGGGCGGTTTTCGAGGCCAACGCCGCGATTTTTAGGTCGCACTCAGCCGGATACAAATACGAGGCAAAAAAATGGAAAATTATACGCGATACAAGAAATACATATTATGAACTGTACCGGCTCGAAAAA
Organism: uncultured Spirochaetia bacterium; assembly: GCA_964534075.1. Taxonomy (GTDB): domain Bacteria; phylum Oederibacteriota; class PGYV01; order PGYV01; family CAYTNY01; genus CAZHOD01. The sequence continues at coordinate 9,777 of CAZHOD010000014.1, read as the reverse complement.
ATAATAGATATAACGGAGGAAACAACCGAACTCGTGAGGCAGTTTTCATCGGTTGCCTCGAATAAATACGCGGTTAACAGCGCTGCCCACCATGATGTGTTGAAAGCCAATGTGGAATACGCGCGGCTTAAAAACGAACTTATAACACTCAGGCAAAAAAGACAGATAACAAAGGCAAAACTGAAAAGCTTGCTTGGAAAAAACACCCAAATATTGGATAATTCGCGGCCTGAAAAGCCCAGGCTGCCTCTGCTGAATCCGGGCTTCGGGAAAATAAAGGAAATTATCAGTAAAGCCCCGGTCGTAAAAAAGGCAAAAGCAGACAAAAACACGCGCTCCGCGGAAAAAAACGCGGCGTACGCCGGGTATATACCGGATTTTAACCTGAAATACAAAAAACATCTCAATACGGGAAGCAATGATTATGACATTATGTTCGAAATTTCCGTGCCGCTCTGGTTTTTTTCCAATAACCAGGCGCAGATAAATACCGCGCTTGCCGGATATGAAAGCGCGAAATCTTCACATGAGGATATTTATAACCGGGCCCAGGCAGAGGCAAAAGAGCATTACGAAATTATGAACTCAGCGCTGAGACTGATAAAACTTTACGAAAATACGCTTATACCGCAGGCAAAGGCCGCTTTTAACTCCAGCCGGGCGGCATATACCAGCAATAAGACAGGTTTTATCAATCTCCTCGACAGCGAGAGGTCCCTGCTTAATTTCAGGGTCGAATACCAGAATAAATTTAAGGAATACCTGAGCCACTTCAGGATGCTCGAGGCGCTTCTCGGAACCTCCCTCGATAAGAATAAAAAAGAAATAAAAGGCGGTGAATCAAAGTGAAAAACAAAAAAAATATACTGTTGTTGGCAGCGGCCGTACTTTTTGCGGGTGTTTCATTGTTTTTGGTTTTTTCCGGGGGCTTTGAAAAAAATTCCGGCGAAAACACGGCGGAAAAATGGTACTGTCCCATGCACCCCGGCGTTGTAACGGACAAACCAGGGGACTGCCCTGTATGCGGGATGACGCTTGTAAAAATGGAAGATGAAAATTCCAACACAAAAAGCAACAAACAAAGTAAAGAGAAACAAAAGCAGAAAAAAAATCCGCAAAAAGCCGGGGCCGGCACCACATGGTACTGCCCCATGCACCCGGATTATATAACCGACAGGCCGGGTGACTGCCCCATATGCGGCATGGCGCTTGTAAAACTAAAAAAAGAAGAATTTGGCGGCACAGGCAAAGGTGAAATAAACACACACGCTGAAATACATATAGGGGAAGCAGTAGCGCGGTCCATAGGTATAGCCACAGAAATAGCCAAAAAACGAAGCCTTTCAGCCGAAATAACAACGTACGGAAAGGTGGCGTATGATCCCGGGCTATATACAGCCATAAATGAATATATACAGACATTAAGGTCATATGAAGATATCAAAAATTCCGAATTCGAACAGGTGAAAAAAAACACCGGGGATCTTGTCAGGGACTCACGCACGAAACTCAAACTTATGGGCCTTTCTAATGAACAGATACGGAAAATAGGAGCAGGTTCTGTCTCGCCGGAGAACCTCCTGTTTGGAAAGGAAAAAGTATGGGTGTACGCCAAAATCTATGAATATGAATCCGGGCTCGTAAAAAAGGGACAGGACATAAAAGTAACTTCCAGGGCTTTTCCGGGGCATGTTTTTACCGGGGAAATAACATCGATCGACCCGGTTGTTTCCAAAATGGCCGGGACCCTGAAGATAAGGGCCGAAGTACGCAACAGCGGCGGGCTCTTAAAACCCGGGATGTTTGTAATAACTCATATCAACATACCAATCGGAAAGAAGCTCAGTATAGACAAAAACGCGGTAATCAATACCGGAGAAAGGAACATTGTATTTTTGAAAACCTCCGGGACACAGTATACCCCTGTAATTATAACCACGGGCAGGGAAATAAACCAATACTACGAGGTGCTGGCAGGGCTTGAGCCGGGGGATGAAGTTGCCGCGTCAGGCACTTTTTTCATGGATTCGGAATCCAGGATAAAAGCTACTTTCAGGAAAAAACTTAAGCAGGCAGCGGGAAATTCCGGGCATACGCACAGCCATTAAAAGGAGAAGAAAAATGATAGAACGCATCATAGAATACAGCGCGAAAAATAAATTCATTATCGTGCTTTTTACGGTAATAACCGTTATCGTGGGGATATGGTCTATGAGAAACATTGCCCTGGACGCTATTCCGGACCTTTCCGACCCGCAGGTAATAATATTTACCGAGTGGAAAGGCCAGTCTCCGGATATAATGGAAGACCAGGTAACATACCCCATAGTCTCTTCCATGATCGCGGCGCCCGGTGTAAAGGTGGCAAGGGGTTATTCTTTTCTCGGGCTTTCTTTTGTATATGTTATTTTCGAGGAGAATACCGATATATACTGGGCGCGTTCAAGGGTTATGGAGTATATAGACGGGATTAAATCGCAGTTACCCGAGGGAGTTACGCCCACTCTCGGCCCCGATGCCACGGGTGTCGGCTGGGTTTACGAATACGCGCTGATTGATGAGTCAGGGAAACACAACCTCGCGGATTTAAGGTCGTTTCAGGACTGGTATTTGAAGTACTGGCTCGAGTCCGTAGATGGCGTGGCTGAAGTGGCCTCTGTCGGCGGTTTTGTGAAACAATACCAGGTAGTTGCCGATCCGAACGCGCTCGCTGCCTATGATATCCCGCTCAAACGGCTTATAAAAAATATCAAACAATCGAACAACGATACCGGAGGCAGGATCCTGGAAATGGATTCCGGCACGGAATTTTTTATAAGGGGCAAAGGATACATAAAATCTATCGATGATATCGAAAATATAATAGTGGGTATGGGCGAAAATAATGTTCCCATCCTTGTAAAAAACGTGGCTCAGGTCAGGGCCGGCCCGGATATGCGCAGGGGCATGGCTGAGCTTAATGGAAAAGGCGAAACAGCCGGGGGCATAGTGGTAATGCGTTACGGGGAAAATGCCCTTGAAGTAATAGAACGTATCAAAAATAAAATAGAGGAAGTAGAGGATTTTTTCCCCGAAGAGGTAAAGCTGGTAAATACTTACGACAGGTCCGGTCTCATACTCGATTCCATAAAGAACCTTTACACAAAACTTTTCGAGGAATTTCTGGTGGTGAGTATAGTTTCCATACTTTTTTTGAGTCATTTTCGGTCATCGCTGGTCGCGATAATAATGCTTCCCATAGCCGTCATACTTTCTTTTATACCCATGTTCGGAATGAAAATAACATCCAATATAATGTCACTCGGCGGAATAGCAATCGCAATAGGCGCTATGATAGACGCGTCAATAGTGATGATCGAAAACGCACACAAGCGGCTGGAACAGGATAAGCCGCCGGAGCATAAACGCGAGCTTACCATAATAAGCGCGGCAAAACAGGTAGGCAGGCCCCTTTTCTTTTCCCTTCTCGTCATAACTGTGTCTTTTCTCCCGGTCTTTACCCTGGAGGCGCAGGAAGGAAGGCTTTTTAAACCCCTGGCTTATACCAAGACTTTTTCCATGTTTTTTGCGTCTTTTTTATCCATAACCCTTGTGCCGGTGCTCATGGCCTGGTTTATAAAAGGTAAAATAAAACCTATGCGCGAAAGCAGGCTCAACAGCGCGCTTGTAAAGGTTTATGACAGGGTAATGCGTTTTCTTCTGAGGAAAAGAAAAGCAGTGGTGGTAATTTCTGTCGTGCTTCTCGCCGCTACTGCCCCCTTGTTTTTCAGGCTGGGCTCGGAATTTATGCCGCCCTTTAACGAAGGGACGATAATGTATATGCCCACGACACTGCCCGGCATATCCATAGGAGAGGTTTCGAAACTCGTAAAAGAGCAGGACAGGATGCTGAAAAAAATCCCCGAAGTAAAAACGGTTTTCGGCAAAGCAGGAAGGGCGGAAACCGCGACTGACCCGGCTCCTCTTTCCATGATAGAGACAAACATTATACTGAAAGACAAAAAATATTGGCGAAAGGGAATGACATGGAAAAAGCTTATAGAGGAAATGGATGAAAAAATGCAGTTTCCCGGCCTGACAAACGCGTGGACCATGCCCATAAAAGGAAGGATAGACATGCTTACCACCGGGATAAAAACTCCCGTAGGAATCAAAATATACGGCAGGGACCTTAATGTAATAGAAGGAATTGGAAAGGAAATCGAAAGCGTTTTGAGGGGCCTCGAAGAAACCAGGAGTGTTTACGCCGAAAGGGTGACCGGAGGGTATTTTATCGATTTTGACATAAACCGGAAAGAAGCTGCGAGGTATGGGTTAACCGTGTCCGATATTCAGGACGTAATAAAGCACGCGATAGGAGGCATGAATATAACACATACCATAGAAGGAAGGGAGAGGTACCCGGTGAATGTGCGTTTTCCAAGGGACGTGAGAAACAGCCTTAATAAACTCAAAAGGCTGCCTGTGCGCGCGGGGGAAGGGAAATATATACCACTAGGAAGGGTAGCGGATATAAAGACAACAACCGGGCCGCCCGTAATTAAAAACGAGAACGGCATGTTAACAGGCTGGGTTTATGTGGATATCAAAACAGGCGCCAATGTAGGGGATTATGTATCAAAAGCGAAAAAAGTCATTAAAAGAGAAATTATAGGCAAGGGCGTCATACCGGCGGGATATTCCCTTAAATGGAGCGGACAGTACGAATATATGGAAAGGGTAAAGGAAAAAATGTATACCGTAATTCCGCTGACACTGCTGATTATTTTTATGCTTTTATTTTTTAATTCAAGGTCTGTGATTGAAACGCTGATTATAATGCTTTCCATACCTTTTTCATTAATGGGCGCAGTATGGATACTGTTTGCCCTGGGTTACAATATGAGCGTGGCCGTATGGGTCGGGATAATAGCCCTCGCCGGTGTGGCGGCGGAACTCGGGGTAATAATGCTTGTATACATAAACGAGGCTTTCAGGCACCATTCGGAAATAGGCGATATGAAAAACGAAAATGACCTTATCGAGGCGGTCATGGAAGGAGCGGTCCAGAGGGTAAGGCCGAAAATAATGACAGTCGCGGCGATACTCGCGGGGCTAATGCCTATTATGTGGGGGCACGGCGCTGGTTCGGATGTTATGCAGCGTATAGCCGCGCCTATGATAGGCGGGATTGTAACAGCGGCTTTAACCGGGCTCTTGTTTTATCCTGTAATATTTACCATCTGGAAATGGAATTTTGTTGTTAACAAAAAATCGAGGAAAGGAGGTGAATAAAATGAAAAAAATTTTTATGTCTGTTTTTACGGTTGTTTTTGTTTTTTCGGCCATTTCGGTGTTTGGTTATAACTGCGCGGACAAAAAAGACGGGAACAAAAACATGCATAGCGACAAAAAATGCCACGTGAAATGCGAAAGGCTTTTTCACATGGATGGCGCGGTGTATAAGCTTCAGAAGACAAAGGCAGGGGTTAAAATTCTTATCTTTTCGGAAGACAAAAAGGTTTCCGGGAACATAAAGGAAAAAGCGGAAAAATGGTTTGAACTGCGGAAAAAAAGAAGGGCGGCGAAAAAAAATGCGGAAAACGAGATTGTAAAATGCCCTGTAATGGGGACAGAGATGAAAAAGGCAGAGGCCTATTCCAGCGTGGAATACAAAGGCAAAACCTATTATTTCTGCTGCGCAGGATGCCCGGAAACTTTTAAGAAGGCCCCGGAAAAGTATATTGAATAAGCGCGAAGTAAACAGGAAGCGCCTGCTACAGCGGGCGCTTCCTGTTTACGGAAAAAAGCCTGTTAAAAAGAGAAAACAAACATGGATAAAACAGGGCTAAAGATTATAATTTAAAAAATAAGGAGGCATTATGAAAGGACACGGCCATAATAAAAATGAAGATATTCAGACACAGGCGTATGTATGCCCCATGCACCCGGAGGTTAAATCCGGAAACCCGGGTAAATGCGAAAAATGCGGGATGGGCCTTAAACAATTCAAAATTGAAAATTCAGAATTAAAAGATAAAGGACATAAGGGGCACGAAATGAAAAAACACAGCCCCGGGGGCCATGAAACACAGGCGAACGGGAGCCCCGGGCACGAAGGGCACGGCCATTCCGGGCATGAGGGACACGGAAAAGGCCGCGGCCATTCATCGCACCACGCGCATATGGCCCGGGATTTCAAAAAACGTTTTTTCATATCCCTGGCAGTAACAATACCGGTACTTATCCTTTCTCCCATGATACAGCAGTTTCTGGGAATCAGCGGAAAAATAAGCTTTCCCAATGATTTCTATGTTCTTTTCCTGCTTTCGGCTTTTATTTATTTTTACGGGGGTAAACCTTTTTTAACCGGGCTCTTTGACGAACTTAAAAACAAAAAACCCGGAATGATGACGCTTATCGGGCTCGCTATAAGCGTGGCGTTTATATACAGCGCTTTTGTCGTGTTCGGCCTGCCCGGAAAGGTGTTTTTCTGGGAAACAGTGACCCTGATAGACATAATGCTTCTGGGACACTGGATAGAAATGAAATCCGTAATGGGAGCGTCAAAGTCGCTCGAGGAACTCGCAAAACTCATGCCCGATACGGCGCATAAAATAGGGAAAAATGGTGAAATAAAGGATGTAAAAATAGAAGAACTCAAACAGGGTGATAAGGCCCTTGTAAAACCGGGTGAAAAAATACCGGTCGACGGCGTTATATTAAAAGGGGAAACATCCGTAAATGAGGCAATGCTTACCGGCGAATCCAAACCTGTAGAAAAGAAAAAAGATGATAAGGTAATAGGCGGTTCTATCAACGGAGAAGGTTCAGTAGAGGTTGAGGTAAAGAAAAAAGGCGATGAGTCATACCTTTCGCAGGTAATAGGCTTGGTAAGGGAGGCACAGCAAAGCAAATCAAAAACCCAGAACCTGGCCGATAAGGCGGCAATGTGGCTTACCATAATAGCCATATCAGCGGGCGCAGTAACCCTTTTTGTATGGCTGGCCATTATGAAAGAGGCATTTGTCTTCGGGCTTGAACGCACTGTTACAGTTATGGTAATAACATGCCCGCACGCCCTGGGGCTTGCGATTCCCCTTGTGGTGGCCGTGTCCACTGCCTTAGCCGCGAATAACGGGTTCCTTATAAGGAACAGGGCGGGGTTCGAGGCGGCAAGGAACATCGATACAATAGTTTTTGATAAGACCGGCACACTGACACAGGGTAAATTCGGAGTGACCGGGACAAAATCATTTTCAGATGAAATGGATGAGAATGAAATTTTGAAATATACCGCGTCACTCGAAACACAGTCACAGCACCCCATTGCGAAAGGCATAACAGAATCGTATGAAGGTAAAAAATATCCCGTGGAAAATTTTAAATCTCTTACAGGAAAAGGCGCGCAGGCAACGGTCAATAATAAAGATATTAAAGTCGTGAGCAGGGGTTATTTAAAGGAAAATAATATAGGAATAAATGAAAAGGAACTCGCTGAATTTAAAGGAGGGGGGAGGACAATTGTTTATGTGCTGGAAGGGGATAACCCCGTAGGTGCCATAGCCCTGGCGGATATTATCCGGGAGGATTCAAAACGTACTGTTAATGAACTGAAAAAAATGGGGATAGAAGTGCTTATGATGACGGGTGATTCAGAATCCGTGGCAAAAGAGGTCGCGGATGAGCTCGGGCTCGACGGGTATTTTGCAGAGGTGCTGCCCGAACACAAACAGGACAAAATAAAAGAGCTTAAAAAACAGAAAAAAAAGGTCGCCATGACAGGCGACGGTGTAAATGACGCGCCCGCGCTCGCGGAAGCTGATACAGGAATCGCGATTGGCGCGGGTACGGATGTTGCCGTGGAAACAGCGGATATAGTGCTTGTCAAATCAAACCCTTCGGACGCGCTTGCCCTGATAAAGCTTTCCCGGGCGACCTATAAGAAAATGCTGCAGAACCTGGCGTGGGCAACAGGATACAATGCTTTTGCAATACCGCTCGCGGCGGGCGTTCTTTTTGCCTGGGGTATTCTGCTTTCGCCCGCGGCAGGAGCCATACTTATGTCGCTAAGCACCGTTGTTGTGGCAATCAATGCGCGGCTTTTAAAAATAAAAACATAAAAAGGCCGGCCCTGCCTGTAAATTTAACCCGGGGCAGGGGGGCGGTTCTATGTGGATGCCTGAAAAAGGCAGCATAAATTAAAAAATAATATAAGGAGGTAAAAAATGAAAAGGATTTTGTTCGTAATTTTTGTTCTTGTCATGGCAGTATCCGCGTTCGGGCAGATGACGCGCAACAGGCCCGCGGGAGGATATATGTACGGAAATATGTGCTGGTTCTGCGTAAATGACGCGGAATTCAGGGTTATGGATATCAAAGACGGAGCATCGATACTCATAACCGCAAAGACCACCGAAAATATAATCGAGCTGCAGGAAAGGGCAAAGCAATGGGTTGACTGGCACAGGGAAACCGCAGGCAACAAAAGGCTTAAAGGTATGATGGGAAAAAGAAAGTATCAGAGTATGACGGCGGGAGGAATGTGCCCTTTTTGTGTCGAGGGTGTATCCATGGAAGCGCAGAATACGGATGAGGGGGTCCTGCTTATTGTAAAAGACAAAAAAGACCCGGAAGGCCTGAGGCAATCCGTAAGAAACTGGGCTGACTGGCATGAAAAAATGTCTGATAATATGATGATGGACAGAGGAATGATGATGCACGGGATGGGGCAGGGCATGATGCCGCGGGAAATGGGGTCGAACGAAAAATTTTATCCTGACAGGAGGTATGATTGTATGGGAAATATGATGGATTCTTCATGGGGAAATCACATGGGAAATTTCTGGTTCGGAGGCGTGATTATGTGGATATTCTGGATTTTGCTTATTATTCTCCTTGTTGTGCTTATAATGAAATTCGCGGGCAAAGGAGGAGGCTCTGAAAGACCTCTTGATGTACTTAAAAAAAGGTACGCAAAAGGTGAGATAACAAAAAAACAGTTCGACAAGATGAAAAAAGACCTGGAATAAAAAAAATAAGAACGAGACAGGGACAGAGCCCTGTCTCTACAGAAAACAAATATAATTATTAAAATAACTGTAGAGACGGGGTTCCCTGTACCATAGGCTGGACGCTGGACGCTCGGCAGCTTGGATGCTTGGATGCTCGGATGTTCGGATGTTCAGCAGCTTGGCAGCCCGGTAAAAACAAAACGTATTTGTAACCGCAGCCTTTATGGCTGCGCGCAGATGCGGAAGGGATATACGCTGGCTGCGGGCTTCCCGTTTGTGTTTTTAATATGAATATGATAAGCAAGCTGAAAGGTTAAAAGTGAAAACTGAAAATTAAAACAGAAAAACCAATAAGTAATGATTCTTGGGAAATGGAAATGTAGTATTTGGAGGCTTTTTTGATAAGTGTTGTTTTGCCCGGTAAAAAAGGGTATAATAAGGGAAAACAACAGGAGGAAAATAATGGTTAATTATCATGAAATTCTTGGCAAACCGGTTTTTTCGTAGATAAGGGCAAAAAACTGGGGAAAGTAAAAGAAGCTGTAATAGACACAGAAAATTTCCGGGTCGCCGGTTTTATTATAAAAGAGGAAAGCGAAAAATACCTCGGCATAAAAGAGATAAAAACATTCGGAGAAGAGGCGGTTGTCGCGGAAAAACTGGAATCTTTGGCGGATACGCCTTCCATAAGCGGGCATACACCTGCCGGGAAAGTTATAGGCAACCAGATAGTGACTAAAAAAGGAAAACTGCTGGGTAAGGTTGTTTCTTTTTATTTCAGGGA
>CAZHOD010000013.1:6069-15362 GCA_964534075.1 uncultured Spirochaetia bacterium | reverse complement strand
TGGATTTTGGCTCGACACCCATCTGAGCTATTGGAATGGGAAAAAAAATTTCAGGAAAGAAAAAAACTAAAAAATCAAAACAAAAATAAATGTACATAATCTTAAAATTATTATCTGCTGTTGCAAAGATAATCCCCCGCAAAGCGGGGTATTATCTTTTTAAAACAGCCGCCCTTTTCCTGCTGCTTCTGCCGGGCAAAAAAAAACATGTCCTTAAAAAAAACCTGCTAAACGTGCTCGGCCGGGAAAACGCCGGCCGCTCCCTTGTAAAATCCGTATACAAAAATTACGCGATGTATTATTTTGACCTTTTAAAAGGAAATACCGGGCTCCTAAAATACAATAAAAAGGAGGGCCGTACGGAAATCGAAAAAAAAATGGACGACGCCATAGAAAAATACGGGGGGTGCGTTTTATGCAGCCTTCATTTGGGCAACTGGGACTACGGCGGCGCCCATATCAGCCGGTCCCTTAAACACAAAGTCAGCGTAGTAGTCGAAAAACTTTCGCCCGGTATTTACGAATGGTTCAGGGAAACAAGGGAAAAACTCGGCTTGGAGGTAATAGAATCCCGCGATATAAAATCCATGCTTACCGCGCTGAAAAACAAAAAAATGCTCATTCTTCTCTTTGACCGCGACCTGGACAAAAAGGGCCTTGTATCCGATTTTTTCGGAAAAAAAGCTTATATCCCCAGAGGGCCGGCAGCCCTGGCGCTCAGGGCAAAGGTCCCGTTGGTTTTCGGCATAATACCCCGCTCGGAAAAAAATCCCGAAGTGCTCACTCCTGATTACGACTCCTCGTTTTTAAACCTTGACACGATGGAAAGAACCGTGGAAAATGAGACAAAAATTACCCGGGAACTTATTAAAAAGGCTGAGTATTATATTTCCGGAAATCCACAGCAGTGGTGTATGCTCCAGGAAGTGTGGGCCGCGCCGGAGGCGCGGGGCAATGGAACAGTTGAGAAGTAGAACATCGAAAATAAAAACCTATCGCGGCCGGATGTTCTGTTGTTCAGACAACGATTTTTAAGCATAACCCGGAATAAATACAGAATCCTGTCCGGTTGAATGTTTATAGTTAATGGTTTGCGGTAATAAAACGGAGGTTTAGCTTTAATTGAAAAGACATTTTAAAAAAATAGCCATAGTCACGCCTTACTATTACCCCCTTTACGGCGGGGTACAGGAATACGTTTATCATTTGAAAAAAGAATACAAAAAATACGGCTTTATGGTAAGGATAATTACCGGCGACTTCGGCGGCCGCTCAAAGGACGAAAACGAGGTCATAAGGATAGGCCGCGGCTTTCCTTTTATGGTAAACGGCTCCACCGGGAGGATAATATTTATAAGAAAGGGCGAAAAGGTTAAACAAATACTGAACAAGTACAATTTTGACGTTATTCATTTTCAGGAACCCTTTATTCCTTTTCTTTCGCATGACATCATTAAATATTCCCGCGCCCTCAATATAGCCACTTTTCACGCGAATTTTGACTCAAATTTTTATTATAAAATAAGCAGGGCTTTTTTATACCCTTTATGGGAAAGGCTGGACGGCAAAATAGCTGTTTCACCGTCGGCTAAATCCAGTATAACGAAATATTTCCGCGGCCGCGACATAGAAATAATACCCAATGGCGTTGACATAAATCGTTTCTCGCCAAAAAACCCGAAAATTTCAAAATTCAACGACTCAAAAATAAACATCCTTTTTACCGGAAGGATAGAAAAAAGAAAAGGCCTTATATACCTGCTGCGGGTTTTTTCCCGGCTGCGGCAGCATTATAAAAACATACGCCTTATCATAGTAGGAAAGGGGCCCCTTATGAAATCCCTGCGCGCGTATGTCAGGCACAATAAAATAAATGAAGTTTTCTTCGAAGGGTTCGTCTCGGTAAAAACACTTCCCTCCTATTACTCTGTTTCGGATATTTACTGTTCCCCCGCCCTGTTCGGGGAAAGCTTCGGCATAGTACTGCTCGAGGCAATGGCGGCCGGCCTCCCGGTAGTGGCCTTTAATATACCCGGTTACAACGACGTCGTGGCCAACCTCGAAGACGGGCTGCTGGCGCATCCCCGCGACACCCATGACCTTTATGAAAAACTTGAAATCCTAATCCGCCGCCCCCCCCTCATAAAGGAAATAGGCGGCAAAGGGCGGCTGAAATCCAGGCGCTTTACCTGGAATACAATAGCGAAAAAGAACATCCATTTTTATAAAAAAACCCTGGAAGAAAAAGGCCGGGCCGGCCGCGGGAAAATTTCTAAAAAGGCGGCGGGCCTCTGATGTATTTTTTATTAAAAATATTTTCTTTTCTTGTTGCACTGCTTCCGGAAAAATTTGTTTACGCGGCCTCCTCTTTTTTCACCCGGCTGGTATTTTTTTTATGGCGCTCAAAACGGAAAAATATCCGGGAAAACTATAAAACTATACTGGAATATAAATTCGGGCAGGAACCTGAGAAAAAATTTTTGAGTCATACTATGAAAAAAAATTTCAGGCATTACGGTATGTTCAGCGCTGAATTCCTTATGCTCAAAAAACTCGACATGAAAGGAAAAATCCACTATAACTTAACCGGGAAGGAATATATAAAAAAAGGCCTGTCAAAAGGCCGCGGGTTTATTATATGCGTTTTGCATTTCGGCAACTGGGACGCCGCGGGAGCCATAATATCGAAAACTTTCGCCCCTGCCTGGGCAGTGGCCGATAACCTGGGCGGAGGTTACTCAAAGTACGTTCAGGAAACCCGCGCTAAATACGGCATAAAAATAATCATACCGGGACAAAACCTGCGGGACATTTACTCACCTCTTGAAAATAACAACATCCTGAACATACTGGTGGACCGCCCGCTGCCGCCCGGAGATAAAAAGGGCGTGGAAATCACATTTTTCGGCAAAAAAACAACCGTGGCCCCGACAGCCGCGAGGGTTATATTAAAAAGCGGCGCCGCCACGGCCCTTGGCTACGCCATAAGAAAAAAAGACGGTTTTCACGGCATTTGTTCTCCCCTGATAGAATTTTCACCTTCCGGCGATACGCGGCAGGACCTTCAGAACCTTACTCAGCTTATATTTTACAGGGCTGAAAAAATTATATCAGCCCATCCCGAACAGTGGTATATGTTTCGAAACTTCTGGCCATCAGAAGTTTCGAAATAAAAAAGCAAAACTCAAAAGACAAAAATAAAACTAATAAGAGGTTACGATGAAAAAACGAACAAATAATAAACTTAAAGGTTTTTCAAAAGCTGATTACCATATCCACTCGTCAGCGGGCGACGCGGTATGCTCGCCAAAAGAAATAGTCGATTACGCGGAAAAACAAACCGCCCTTTCGGTCATTGCCGTTACTGACCACGACAGGATACACGGCGCTGTCGAGGCACGCGAATACGCCCTTGAAAAAAAATATAAAATTGAAGTAATTGTCGGCGAGGAGGTTTCCACCAGGAGGGGCCACCTGATAGGGTTATTTATGAAAAAAAGAATAAAAAGGTATACCGGGCTCATAGATACGGTTAAATCAATCCACGGCCAGGGCGGCATATGTATAGCCCCCCATCCTTTAAGCTGGCTTACAACAAGCCTTGGCGCCAGGGCGTTCGTTAAGGTCATAGAACATAAAGACAAAGACGTATATTTTGACGCGGTGGAACTCATCAACCCGGCCATAGCCGGGAAAATTACGGATGTAAAAGCCGGTAGAATGAACGATAAATACTGGAAACTGCCGGTAACAGGCGGGTCTGACGCGCATTCGCTCGACGGCATAGGAACCGCTTATACGATTTTTAAGGGAAAAACCGCGGAAGATTTCAGGCAACGCATAGCCGAAGACGCGACCATGTTCGGCGGACGGTACTGGAATTTCAGGGAGCACTGGGACCTTTTTGTGGAAAAATTCAAAAGGTTCAAAATTTTTTAATCAGTACTTTTTTTTCAGTATTTTTACCTTAATAAATGCCTTAAGCACCAGTTTAAAAAGAAAATAATAGCTGATGTTCCCCGATAATAATCTCATAAATTCCCGCGGGGAAGACGCTTTCAAAACCCCTACACCCATATCGAGTATTTTGTCATTATAAGAAACTTTTTTTAATACATTTTGCATAAAAAAACAGGTTTTGTATTTTTTGTAATAATTACTTTTCCATTCTTTTTCATATTCCTTCAAAACTTTTGTGTTTTTATTCTTCATATACTTCGTTATCTTCGAAGCCGCTATGCTGGCCGCGTCCGCAACAAACCGCATTCCTTCTCCTATAAGCGGGTTTGCCTGAAGCACACAGTCCCCTATTGCCACGACATTGCCCCTGACAAACCGCCTGAGCGGCGCCCCTGTCCTCAGAACTGCGGCTGCTTTATTTTTCGGCTTAAAAGACATTATTTTCGCAAGATTCCTTTTAAGGAACATTTTTTCGTAAATATGGGTTATATTAGAAAACTGCCTCCTGTCTATGGTCCCGAACCCGGTAACAGCCAGCCCGGAACTTTTCGGAAAAACCCACCCATACCCCCCTTTCAGGTTATCCCCTACAAACAGGTACGCCCTGCGAGGGTGTTTCTTTAAAGGAAAAATATACTCGATTCCCGGAGCGAATACTGTCTTTTCCGGCAATAAACCTGTTTTTTTTGTAAAAACAGCGCTCAGTCCGCTGCAATCAACAAAAATATCCGCTTTTGCTTTTTGTAACCTGCCATTTTTTTTATATTCTATATGTCGGACTTTTTTTTCGTTAAAAACCGCTTTTTTAAAACCTGCTTTGTATTCGATTATTAAATTTTTGTTCCTTTTTGCCTGTTTTTCAAAAAAAACCAGAAGCTTTTTTCTGTCAAGCACGGCACATTTTACTTTTTTCGCGGCAACCCTGTTTTTGGAACAAAAATATATTTCTTTCACATGATGAAAAATATCCGCGGGAAAATCCTTTCCGGGAAACGGCACAAAACTGCCCGAAGAATAATATGATATATCCTCCGCCTTACTTTTTCTGTCAATTAATAATATGCTTAATTTCGAACCCGCGAGCTTTCCGGCCAGCGATAACCCCGCCATTCCGGCTCCGATTATTATAACTTCGTATTTTTTCATAACCTCAATTCCACCGGTTAAAATTTCCCTTCCGGCCATAGTTTATTTTGCCGGGCAGAAGGAATTATTATATTCTTTTACCGCCGGGAAAAACCATTAGCGGCGTACTTCATAAACCACAATCCCATGCCAAAAAAATATACCTTTTTCATATAATTTCCTTTGTTTTATAATACACCATTGGGCGTTTTTATTAAACAAAAGTTTTACATAAAATGGAACATATGGTGTTTTTTAAACGTCTAATTTCTGTCCTTTTTCGAATTGTTATGATATAATTACGCGCTGTTATAAACTTTAAGGAGGCGAAATGGCGGACAAAATAATAAAATATTTCGTAAAACGCCATTTACTGGCGAATTTTATATTTTTAGGCGTTATACTTGCCGGCCTTTTTTACTGGGGGGCGATGAAAAAAGAAGCGATGCCCAATGTTTCCTTTGACCGTATAAATGTTTCCGCCTCCTACCCCGGCGCCTCTCCGGAACAGGTGGAATATTATGTAACAAAAGAAATCGAGGACCGGCTTTCGGGTATAGACGGCATAGAATCCATAAGCTCGGCCTCGAGTTTCGGCTCCTCCCGGATATCCGTAAACCTTGAACACGGGCGCGACGACAGGAATGACATAATAAACGAAATACGTACGGCTGTTGCCGACGCGCGCCTGCCTTCTGACGTAATAGACGAACCGCGGATAAAGGAATTCAGGTCAACCAAAAGGCCAATAATCGACATAGGTTTTTATATAGACGGCGTACACCTTTTGAATGACGTACAAAGAAGGCTCCTGCAGTCATACGTGCTTTCACTGGAAGACCGCCTGCTGAACCTTAAAGAACTGAGCGAATCATACAGGAGAAGTTATATAGACCCTGAAATACGTATAGAAGCAATCCCCGAAAAAATGAAAAAATACAACATATCATTTTCCAAAATAGCTTCCGCAATAAGGGCAAACAACGCGCTTTATCCCGCGGGCATCCTTGAGGACAAACGCGAATCTCGGGTTACCATAAGCTCCGGACTCAATACCGCCGAAAAATTAAAAGAAGTTATTATACAGGGAGGGTTCGAGGGGCAAAAAATTTACCTCGGCGATGTCGCCCGAATAAAGGAATCATTCCGAAAAACAGACGATATACGAAAAATCAACGGGCATGAAGGAGTGATCCTTAACATGGTAAAAACCGGCGAAGCCGGAATTCTCGAGGCCGTAAAAAAGCTTAAAAAAGAAGTCAACTCGTTCAGGGAAAACAACCTGAAAGGCACGGCGATAAAAATGGTGCTTTTAGATGACGAGTCATACGATGTCAGAAACAGGCTCTCAATAGTCGCCTCAAACGGAAGCATAGGGCTCATACTGGTTATTGCCATACTCCTTATTTTCCTTAACGTCCGCACAGCGGCCTGGGTCGCGCTGGGAATACCTTTTACCTTCTGCACCACAATACTTGTTTCTTACATGCTCGGGTATACCGTAAACAACATTACTCTCGCCGCCGTTATAATAGTAATGGGTATAGTCGTGGATGACGCCATAATAGTGGCGGAAAATATATCCCGCACGCGTTCGCTCGGCGGAGGCTTTGAAAAATCCGCCGTAACAGGCACGGCCTATGTCCTTCTGCCCATAACCGCAGCTGTTATAACCACATGCGTTGCTTTTACCCCGCTTTTATATTTTTCCGGTAAGATGGGTGAAATGGTAAAACACACAACCCCGATTATTTATATAATGCTTTTCGCCTCGCTTTTTGAGTCCCTTTTTATACTTCCTTCACACATGACGCTCCACGCGCCGAAATGGTTAAAAAAACTGAAGGACAACACCGGTTCCGCGAGCGGAAAAGCAGGAAAAAAAACACAAAAGGAACAACGGGTCCGGCACTGGTTCTTGGCCATTGAGGACAAATACGGCGGTATACTGGAAAAAGCCATAAAACATAAATATATTGTATTTATTACAGCTTTTGCGCTCCTGGTTATTTCCTTGCTTTTGGCGGTGTTTGTAATGAAATTCAGCATGTTTCCCCGTGAAGAATCACGGTTCAGTTTTATCAGCGGCACAGCCCCCGGAAATTATACACTGAAAGATACCGCCGAAATTGTCAGGGGCTTAGAAAAAATAATAGCCTCCTATATGGGAAAGGAAGTAGTCGGCTTCAGAACCTCCATGGGCATAAACAGACGAGGAAGGACAGCCGGGGAAAATTCGTTCCGCATATGGATAGAGCTGGTTTCCCGGGAAGACAGAAAAAAATCACTGAAACAGCTCACATCCGAATGGGAAAAAAAGATGGAGCCTTTAAAGAAAATTTTTACTAAACTTTCCTTTGCCGGCCACCGGTGGGGCTCTGATTCGGGCTCTCCAATAGAAATAAAAGTTAAGTCAAACAATGACAAACAACGCAACGGAGCCGCGGACAAATTAGCCGCGGCCATGGGGCAAATAAAAGACATCGACAACCCCGAAGTGGACAAACCCCGTACAAACCCCGAATATTTGATAAGGCTCAACCGCGAGGAAGGCACAAAACTCGGCGTCAGCCCGGAAAGCATAAGGACCACCCTGCGCTCCGTACTCGAAGGCACCATACTGTATGAAATAAAAGGCGAGGACGAGGAGATAAGGGTACGCCTGACAACAGCCGATTATGACAAATCACACCTTAATAATGTACTCAAGATACCCGTTGAAAACAGGGGAAACTATCTTGTCCCGCTCAAAAACCTGATAAAAGTGGAAAAAACCAAAGCGCCTGACAGCATTGAAAGGGAAGATTTCAAAAGAATAACACGGGTTTACGCCGATTTTGGTGAAAATACAAAAAAGACACCACTTGAAATAGCGGCATATCTCGAAGAAAACGTATTTCCCTCGATAACCGCCGAATACCCCGCAATAGCCCTGTCTTTTGGCGGCGAAATAGAGGACTCAATGGAATCGGGAAAGGATTTCAGAAACGCGATAATAACCGTGCTTTTGATTATTTATCTGATACTGGCTCTTTTGTTCAACTCAATGGGAAAACCCTTTATTATAATGCTGACCATACCGTTTGGTATCGTTGGTATTATAGCCGCGCTTCTCGCGCACGGGCAGCTTATATACGGTTTTTTCAGCATTGTCGGGGCGCTCGGCCTCATCGGTGTTGTTGTTAACGACTCTATTGTCATGCTCGTAAAATTAAACCGGGAGTTAAAAGAAAGGCACCACTGCGCGCTCAAAGACAGGGAAATCGCTGACATAGCAAAATCCAGGCTGCAGGCCGTTACCTTAACCACTTTAACAACAGTGCTGGCCGTGCTTCCCACGGCTTACGGATGGCTCGGTTACGATTCCATGCTTGGCGAAATGATGATGGCCCTTGCCTACGGCCTTCTTTTTGGTACCATAATAACCCTGATACTCGTCCCCTGCGGCTACGCGGCCGAAAGGGATTTGAAAAGGGTTATTGACTCCAAACTATGCGGAATTAACAGGGTGAAAAAATGAAAAATAAAAAATGTTTTCCACTTTTTAAAGCAGCGGCGGCCATAATCGTTCTCGCGCTGTTTTCCGGCTTTTTAAACGCCGCGGAAAAACCGGTAAAGCTCCCTCTTGATGAGTTTATTAAAACAACGGCAAAAACCGACACCATGTTCGAACAAATACTGCTTAGGGAAATGAAACTTAAATACACGAAAGCGCTGGCCATGCCGGTTTCTGATTTCATAATAGGGGTAAAAGGACGCTATTATTTCCCCGCCTTTGAGAATGACACACCTGTGCGCGAGGCCACAGTATCACTGTCAAAACTGTTCCCCTCCGTTGGGGCCGGTGTGGAGGCCTCATATTCCGCCCGGGACTCTGCCCTGAGCGGCGCGGAAACATCCTCTTTTACCGCGGAATTATCCGTACCCATAGCAAAAAACGCTTTTGGCTCGGTAAACCGCCTTACAGGCGAAATAGCCGGGGTGGAAAATGACATAGCGGCGCACCAGGTTGTCGAGTCCTACGAGGAATACCTGGCGTCGCTTATAAACCTTTATTACACCTGGTATTCGAATTACGCGGCCATGAAAACCGCGGAAACAGCGCTTAGTGAGTCAAAAAAGCTGCTGAAAAATATACGCGAAAGAAAAAAAAGCGGCATAGCCTACGCAATAGACGTAAATAAAATGAAGCTGCAGGCGCTGGATAA
>CAZHOD010000013.1:0-6059 GCA_964534075.1 uncultured Spirochaetia bacterium | reverse complement strand
GGATAAGGAACAGAACTACCTTTCAATCAAAAACACTTATGATAACACTTTAATTTTGGTAAAAGAAGCGATACGGTCGGATAAAAATTTCATGCCGGTAGAACCGGGCATATACAGGAACACTGCCGGTGAAAAAGAAAGCATCGATGAAATTATAAAAAAAAGCAGGACAAAAAAAATAATCGCGCTTACCTCAAAAACCGCGGAACTTTCCGTAAATAAATCTTTTAACAACCTGTTTCCTTCGGCATATGTTTCAGCCGGTTATCAGACAGAAGGCACCGGGTATTACCTTGATTCAAACGAACATAAAATATTTGCCGGTTTCTCCCTGGACCTTCCGCTTATAACCGGTCAAAAAGAAAACGCGCGGTACGAAACGGCGAAAATACAAAACAAAATTCAAAAGCTGGGCAGCGAATCCTCTTACGCCTCATTAATATCCGAAATTAAAAACCTGCGGATTAAAATTAAGGCGCGGGAAAAAATATCGGAACTTGCCCGGGAAAAAATTTCCGCGGCGGAAAATGTATTAAAAGAGGAACGGGCCTTTTATAACCGGGCACGAAGCTCCCTGAACGACCTTATATCCGCGGTAAACGGGCTCGAACAGGCAAAGTTCAGCGCGATTTCCGCGAAAATTACGCTTAATAAACTCATTGTCGATTACCTGCGCGTTACGGACCGGCTTGTTAAAGAAAATGAAATAACCCGGCCGTAAAATCATTTTATTTTATAGGTGAAATCCCCGTCCTTTACGTCTATTTTTATGGCCTGTCCGGGCATTAATTTGCCGGAAAGTATGAGCTTTGCGATTTCGTTTTCAATATTGTTCTGAATAACCCTTTTTAAGGGCCTGGCTCCGAAAGCCTCGTCATACCCTCGTTTTGCAAGCAGGTTTTCGGCCTTTTGGGCCAGTTCTATCCCAATATTTTTCTGAGCCAGCCTTTCCTTCAGAATCTTAATCTGTATATCCGCGATGTTTACAATGTCACTTTCGCTCAACCTGTTAAATATAACAGTATCGTCTATCCTGTTCAGAAATTCGGGTTTAAAATATTTTTTCAGTTCTTCGTTTACTTTATCCTTTACCTTATCTTCCGCCCCGTCGCTTTTTTCCAGTTCAGTAATAAAAGCAGTGGCTATATTGGACGTCAGGATAATTACGGTATTCCTGAAATCCACTGTTTTACCCTGGCCGTCCGTCATCCTCCCGTCATCCATAACCTGCAGGAGTATATTGAAAACATCAGGATGCGCCTTTTCTATCTCATCAAAAAGTATCACTGAATAAGGTTTTCTCCTTACTTTTTCCGTAAGCTGCCCCCCCTCTTCATAACCCACGTATCCCGGAGGCGCTCCTACAAGCCGTGAAACCTCGTGCTTTTCCATATACTCTGACATATCATACCTGAGCATTGAATTTTCATCGTCAAATAAAAATCCGGCAAGCGCCTTTGCCAGTTCCGTCTTGCCCACGCCCGTAGGGCCCAGAAATATAAAGGCCCCCATGGGCTTCGAAATATCGGAAACACCGGCCCGCGCCCTTCTTATGGAATTGGAAATTGTTTCTACGGCATGATCCTGCCCAACAACCCGTTGTTTCAGGCGTTCTTCCATTTTCATGAGCTTTGCCGCTTCTGTCTCGAGCATCTTATTTACCGGTATGCCTGTCCAGTTCGATATAACAGCGGCTATATCCCCGTCATTTACTTCTTCTTTTAGCATGGAACCGCCGTCGCGGTATTCATTCAGCTGCTTTTCTTTTTTCTTCAGTTCCTTTTCCTTTTCAATAAGCTCGCCGTACCTTATCTTGGCGGCTTTTTCATATTCTCCTTCCCGTTCATGTTTTTCACCCTCGGCTTTCAGTGTGTCTATATTACCCTTGAGCTTTTGTACCGCGCCTATTACTTCTTTTTCTTTTTTCCATTTTGCCGCGAGAGAATTCCTTTTTTCCTTTATTTCCGCTATCTGCGAGGACAATTTTTCGAGTTTTTCCTCCTGCCCGGGATCCCCTTTATCTTTTTTAACCGCTTCCCTCTCGATTTCAAGCTGCCTGAGCCTTCTTTCAAATTTATCCACTTCCACGGGCATGGAGTCTATCTCCATTTTTATTTTTGAAGCAGCCTCATCTATTAAATCTATTGCCTTGTCAGGCAGAAACCTTCCCTGTATATACCTTGCCGAAAGCGCCGCTGCCGCTATAAGCGCGGAATCTTTTATCCTTACGCCGTGGTGCACCTCGTACTTTTCCTTAAGGCCCCTTAATATAGACACAGCGTCTTCCACAGAAGGTTCGTTTACCATAACCGGCTGGAACCTTCTTTCAAGAGCGGCGTCTTTTTCAATGTATTTTCTGTATTCATTAAGAGTTGTCGCCCCTACTGCCCTGAGCTCACCCCTCGCCAGCGCGGGCTTTAGAATATTTGCCGCGTCTATCGCGCCTTCTGTCCTTCCGGCGCCTACGAGCGTGTGCATTTCATCTATAAAAAGAACCACCTTGCCATTCGCGTCCACTACTTCTTTAATCACGGCTTTGAGCCTTTCCTCGAATTCCCCCCTGAATTTCGCGCCTGCTATAAGGGAACCCATATCCAGGGCCACAACTTTTTTATCTTTTAAACTCACGGGCACGTCCCCTTTTACGATTCTCATTGCCACGCCTTCTGCTATAGCGGTCTTGCCCACACCCGCCTCGCCTATAAGTATTGGGTTGTTTTTTGTCCTTCTGGTCAGAACCTGCATTACCCGCCTTATTTCGTTGTCCCTGCCTATAACAGGGTCGAGTTTTCCCCCGGAAGCCAGTTCCACGAGGTCCCTGCCGTATTTTTTAAGGGCGCGGTATTTCACCTCGGGGTTCTCGTCGGTTACACGCTGGCCCCCTCTTATCTCTTTCATGGCGCTTAAAACAGTCTCGCTGTTTAATCCCGCGTTTAAAACAGTTTTTTCTTTTGTATCCGCCATGCCGAGAAGGAAATGCTCTGTATTGATAAACTCATCCCCCAGTTCTTTTGCCCTTTTATCAGCCTTATCGAAAACATTATTAAGTTCTTTTGAAAGGTAAACCTCTCCCGCGCCGGTATTTTTGGGCAGCTTTTCTATTTCCCCGTCCACAGCGCGCTCAAGAGCAGCCGGGTCAGCGCCTGCTTTTGATATTATTGAACGCGCGGCACCCTCTGTATCCCGCAATAGCGCGCGCAGAACATGCGCCGGGTGTATCTGCCGGTTGTCCTTTTCAGCCGCTGTGTCATGCGCTTTTTGAAGCGCTTCTTTTGCCTTAATTGTCAATTTTTCCATATTCAGCATTTTTCTTCTCCTTTATTTGTGTTTTCATTTAACGACATATATTATGCAAATTATATGCCGCTGGTTTTTTCCTTATTTTTAATCATTTTTCATTAATTTTATTCGATTTTAGGCCGGTTATGTTCTATTATTAAACACCGGTTGCTGAAAAACACTGCTTAATTCTTCCAATACCTGATAAATATCTTTAAATTATTCCGGGAATTCCCGCTGTTATATAAAACGCGGTTTGCCGGAGCCTTTTCCTTTTTAGCAGGGTGCTGCATATTATAAACTACCCCGGGGCCTGACACCAAAGTAATACCTCAGTTATGGTGGCGCATTTCGGTCTTTGTAGGCGCAACCTTTCAGGCTGCGGTAGTTAAAGGCACGCAGCCATCCACCTGCGCTGTCAACCTGCGCTAAAGCTTCCCCCTACGCCTTTCAGGCTCCGGAGGACAAGTAACGGCTGCGGTTACAAAAGCCATAATACCCCCACCATAACTGAGGCGTTACACACCAAAGTGGTTTATTCTTGATTTTTAATCTGTATTTTGCTTTAATACTATCATAACTAAACGAGGTGAATATAATGGAGAATAAATTCAGTGAAGAAGATAACGTTGATTTCATTAACCTGGTGCTTATGCTGAACCAGAACGCCCTTGTATCGCTCGGCGAAGCCAGCCGTTTTGTAAGCGGCGTAAAAAAACAAAACCTCCCCCATGCCAGGCAGTCAATCAATATGATTAAGGCCATAAGGGATAAAACAAAGGGAAATTTAACACCCGGAGAATCAAAACTGGTAATAAAAATACTCTCAGAGCTCCAGGCAAAATATGTAAAAGCAAGCGGGCTTGGCAAGCCGCAAAAGCCTTCCCCTGAACCGCCTTCAAAAGGCGCACAGGACGGTTCGAAGAGCGCTTCATCCCCCGAAAAACAAAAATCATCTGACAAAGGCCTGAATAAAGCGCTTGATTCAATGTCTAATGACCAGCTCGCCAATATACTCGCTGATTTACAAAAAAAATCCCATGGACAAAATAAATAATATATCAAAAATAGGGGTTATTTCGGATACTCATATACCAACGCGGGTAAAATCACTGCCTCCGGCTGTGTTTTCCGTATTTAAGGACACCGATTTCATAATTCACTGCGGTGATTTTGTGTCGCCTGATGTAATAATTGAACTCAACGCCCTCGCGCCTGTATACGGAGTTAAAGGAAACATGGATTCTTTTGAAATAAAACTTCCTGAGCAAAGAACTATTATCGTAAATAATAAATTCAAACTCTGTGTTTCGCATGGTTCAGGGCCGCCTTTTGGTATTAAAAACCGTTTATTTAAAAAGTTTAAACAGGAACAACCTGATATGATTATTTACGGGCATTCGCACATACCTTATGACAATAAATTCAATGAAACAAAATTTTTTAATCCCGGAAGCGCGTGCCTGGGCCATGATTTTAATACAATAGGCGTGCTTTTTGTGAACAACCTTAATCTAAAAGGTGAAATAATACAGGTTGCGCCTTGAAAATCCCATGTGAAATAAATACCATTATATTATGCGACGAACGATAAAACACCTTAAAAATAAAGGCTTTTTTCCACAAAATCCCGGTGTTTTTTATGTGGATAAGTTGTGGATTTTTACTAAAATCCTCCGAAAGCGGCCTTTTTTCGTTTAAATATTATATTCTCAACAAACTGTATTTTTGAATATATTTTTCGGTTTTAAATTTTATAATATACCGTTTATTTTGCCCTGCTTTTATTGCCTCAACACCTTCATTATCTTTTATTGAAACAACCTCCGCTTCAAAACTTTCCGCGGAAGGCGTAAATATACCGATTTTATCCTTTATTCTGAAGGAATGCTTAATTTCAAATTCAGCCTGCCCTTTTCCTCTGCTCACAGCGTATCCCGCGAACCTTTTGCCTGATATATAATCTGATGATTCATAATTTTGCTTGTTTTTACCGTCATCAAAATAAAACCCGGTTGTATATTCCCTGTGGGAAACATTCTCAAGCTCCTCAAAAAGCTTTTTACCCGGTTTTTTCCCTTCGGCAAAAAGCTCAACAGCTTTTTTGTAAACCGCGGTGGTTACCGCGGTATAATAAACAGATTTCATCCTTCCTTCTATTTTAAAACTGTCGATACCCGCCCCCATGAATTTATCCAGTTTTGAAAGAAGGTTCAGGTCCTTTGAGTTCAGTATATACGAGCCTTTATCATCCTCAAATACGGGCATATATTCCCCTGCCCTTTTTTCCTCGGTTAAATAATACTTCCACCGGCATGGCTGGGCGCACTGCCCGCGGTTCGCGTCCCTGCCCGTAAGGTAACCGGAAATAAGGCATCTTCCGGAATAAGACACGCACATTGCCCCATGCACAAAAATTTCCTTTTCAATATCCGGTACTTTCCTGTCTATCTCCTTTATTTCACCGAATGAAAGCTCCCTGGCAAGCACAACACGTTTGGCTCCCATATCACGCCACGCCTCCACTGCTTTATGGTTCATATTATTGGCCTGTACGGATATGTGGGCCGGGACACCGGGAGCCGCGCCTTTCGCGATTTTAAATACACCCGGGTCCGAAACAATAATCCCGTCTACCCCTATGTCGTTCAAAAAAGAAAGGTGTTTTTCTATGCCGCATAATTCGCTGTCCCGGGGAAAAACATTTACGGTTACATAAAATTTCTGGCTCTTCGTGATTTCGTGTGGGTAAATTATACCACAGAAAACACAAAAATGTA
>CAZHOD010000012.1:0-15786 GCA_964534075.1 uncultured Spirochaetia bacterium | reverse complement strand
CATGAAAGGCTGCGGTTACAAAAGCCATAATACCCCTACCGTAACTGAGGTATTATTCACCGCCCCTATTTTATCATTGATATTTCCCCCATTTTTTATATAATGGTTTAACAATCTTTAATTCCAGGAGGATGCTGATGCAGAAATTATCCGAGCTTCAGAAATTACGAGTAAAGTATAAACCGCAGCTTCCCGCTATTTTGAGGGGATCTTTCAGCTCATTCGGGCCGGGCAAGGGCAAAAAAACAACCGCGGTATCGGACACCGCTAAAGTAAAAAAAATATTCCCTAACACATTCGGCGGGCCGGTAGTCACTTTTAAAAAAGGAAAAAATAAAAAAATATCGCGCGGGCCCGTAACCGCGGGTGTGGTTCTTTCCGGGGGACAGGCGCCGGGCGGGCATAATGTCATTGCCGGGCTTTACGACGCCCTTAAAAAGGTTAATAAAAACAGCCGCCTTCTTGGATTTTCAGGCGGGCCTTCGGGCATTCTGGATAATAAATATAAAGTAATAACAAAAAGTTCCCTTGATAAGTACCGCAACACGGGCGGATTCGATATGATCCAGTCAGGAAGGACAAAAATAGAAACAGACGAGCAGTTTAAACAGGCAAAAAATACCATGATAAAAAATAAAATAGACGTACTAGTTGTTATTGGAGGGGATGACTCCAATACAAACGCGGGCCTTTTAGCCGAGTATTTCAGGCAGGAGAACATAAAAACATCGGTAATAGGGGTTCCAAAGACAATAGACGGGGATTTAAAAACCGATATGATCGAGGCGTCTTTCGGATTTGATACCGCCACAAAAACATACGCGGAGACAACGGGCAATATATGCAGGGACGTAAATTCCGCGCGTAAATACTGGCATTTTATAAGGCTGATGGGAAGGTCGGCTTCTCATATTACGCTTGAAGTGGCTTTTAAAACATGCCCCAATGTTGCCATTATAGGCGAAGAGGTTGCCGCGAAAAAAATGCCGCTTTCCAAAGTAGTTAATTATGTAACCGATGTAGTCGTAAAACGCGCGAAAAAGAAAAAGAATTTCGGGGTGATACTTGTGCCCGAGGGGCTCATTGAGTTTATACCGGAAATGAAAGCGCTTATAAGCAGGCTGAACGATATTATGGCGGATTATGAAGGGCAGCTGAATAAAATGAAAAGCGTGGTTGATAAGAAAAATTTTGTGTATAAAAAACTGCCCGCGAAACTTTCATCGCTTATGAAATCACTTCCCGACGGCATAGAATCGCAGCTTCTGCTCGACCGGGACCCCCACGGCAATGTGCAGGTATCCCAGATAGAAACCGAAAAATTACTGATAGAGATGGCCGAGGCAGAGCTCGCGAAAAGAAAAAGGAAGAACAGGAAACTTAAAGTCAAGTTTAAAGCGCAGACTCATTTTTTCGGGTACGAGGGCAGGTGCGGCGCGCCTTCCAATTTCGACGCCGATTACTGTTACGCTCTCGGGTACAACGCCGCGGCGCTCGCGCTCAACGGTTTTACCGGCTATATGTCCTCTGTAAGAAAACTTACACGGAAGCCTTCCGCGTGGGAATGCGGCGGGGTTCCGATTACAATGATGTTAAATATGGAAAAAAGGAAAGGGAAGGACAAGCCGGTAATACAAAAGGCGCTTGTGAAACTGTCGGGGCGGCCGTTTAAAATTTTTGCCAAAAACAGGAAAGAATGGGAAACCGGGGAATGTTATAAATTTCCGGGGCCCATACAGTATTACGGCCCGGAAAAAATTGTTGATATGACAACAGAGACACTGCAGTATGAAAAGAAAGGAAAATAAGTTTTTTTGGATCAGGCAAAGCCCGGGAGTGCAAAATGGAAAAAATAAAAATTGAGAAGCCTGCCGAAGAAAAACTGAGGGAAATGGGCGTGGAATCCCGGCTCGTATGGGAAAAAGAACCTTCTGTTTTTCCCCGGCGCTATGACAACAGGGAAACATGTTACCTGCTTACGGGAAAAGCTGTGGTAAAAGCGGGCGGCGAGGAAGTGGAATTCGGGGCAGGGGACATGGTTGTTTTCCCCGAAGGGATGGACTGCGAGTGGAGCGTCATTGAACCTGTGAAAAAACATTATAAATTCGGGTGAAAAATAATCTACAGGCAAAAGGGAATAAGGTAAAAGGAGATAAATTGGCCGGAAAAAAACGAAAAACAAAAAAAAGCGGCAGCAAGGAAAAAACCGGAGCCGGTATATGGTTCCTGCTGGGCGTAATACTTTTATTCGCGCTTGTTATGAGGTTGTACCAGCCCGGGTGGTACGATAACAGGCAGTTTCACCCGGATGAGAGATGGATAGTTTCCAGCGCGGTGCCCGGCCTGGATTACTGGGGGGACAAGCCCATAGGCCTTCAGTACGGTTCTCTTCCGTTATATATTCTCATGACCTATAACAAGTCAATAGAATTTTTGCATAAAAAAGCTTTCAGGCATATGGACATGGGAAAAGCAAGGCTGGCCGGGGCAAGGGCTATTTCCGGGCTTGTTGACACAGGGACAATAATTTTTATATTTTTTACATGCGTTCTCCTTTTCAACAGGCGCACGGCAATAACCGCGGCAGCCCTGCTTGCCTTTACGGCGCTCCACATACACGCGTCCCATTTTTTTACTGTCGATACTTTTGTCGCTTTTTTTGTGGCCGCTGTTTTTTATTTTTCCGCCCGTATTTATAAGAAAGGGGGGTTTGTAAATTATATCGCCGCCGGGATATTTCTGGGCGCGGCCCTCGCCTCTAAAACAGCCGCGATTCCGGTTGTTTTAGCCGTAATAACGGCTCATGTCATGCGGCTTTTAAACCTCCCTAAAAAAGGGAAAAAGGGCAGGGACGCCGAAATAGACTATACAATAATAATCCCTTTGATAGTGCTCGCTTCTATCCCCGTTTTGTTCATAAAGGAGTTATACGGCCTGCTGCTTACCATAATAATAGGAACCGCGGCTGTGCTTTACCTTTTCAGGATCATTACAAAGGGGCTTGCGTCAAAAAAACCGCGGGTTTATTTATGGATGCTGCTTTGTATGGCCGGCCTGATAACGTTCATTACTTTTTTTGTATGCATGCCCCATGCCATACTTGATTTTAATAAATTTTCAAAGGACCAGAATTACCAGAAGCGCATACTCGTTACGGGGGAAGGGGACGTTCCTTACAACAGACAGTACAGGGATACAACCCCTTACATATATTATATAAAGAACCTCGTGCTTTATACCATGGGAATACCTTACGGGGCGGCCGCAGTTGCCGCGTTTGTTTTTTATATAGGGCTTTTTATAGCGGGGATGATAAGAAGGAAGGTCCCGGACAAAGAAACACTGCTGTTGCTTTCCTTTATGGTTCCGTATTTTGCCATTATCGGCCTGTCGTTCGCAAAGTTCAACAGGTATATGCTGCCCTTTACTCCTTTTCTCGCCATGCTGACGGCAAAGGCTGTCTATGATATATACATAAGGGTAAAATCCCGGTTTCTTACTTCGGTTTTGCGGTTTATTATAATAGGCGGGGCGGTGTTTTACGCGGCGGCGTTTATGAACATATATTTCCAGGAGCACCCCTGGGTGCAGGCGTCAAAATGGTTTTATAAAAATGTGCCGGCGGTGCAGGAAACAGGCGGTAAAAAAAGAAGGACGGTAAGGCTAAATGAAATGTGGGGGGACGACCTGCCCGTGCATGTTAAGGGAAAATCACACGGCGGGTACAGGAATTTAAAATGGGCGCTTCAGGAAAGGGAGGATAACCGGGGGCTGATTCAAAGAAAATTAAACGAGCTTTCTTCGAAATTGTCTCGGTCTGATTATGTTATGATGGCGGACAAGAGGGCCTACGGAACCTACCGGCGGCTGCCGGAGGATTTTCCCCTGAATTATTTTTATTACAGCACAATGCTTAAGGAACCGCAAAAGCTGGGGTTTGAAAAAGCTTATGAAAAAGCGGTTTATCCTTCATTTATCGGAATTACAATAAAGGATGATAAAGCGGACGAGTCTTTCCAGCTTTATGACCACCCCCATGTGTATATATTCAGGAACACAAAATATTTTACGCCGGAAAAACTGGGCGGAATCCTTGAAAAGGGGTGGAGGCAGGCAGCCTCGAAATATAATAAAAAAACCCCTCCGCCCGGAAAAAGCGAATCCCCCGCGAAAGAATTAAAAGATAACCCGAATATAGGGAAATTCAGGGACAGGGTTTTTTCTATTCTGCCTTCTCTGTCAGTGCTTTTGTGGTATCTTTTAATACAGCTCCTGGCTTTTGCCGCCATGCCGCTGAAATATTCGGTTTTTAACAACCTCAGGGACAAGGGATACGGGTTTTCAAAGGTGCTTGGCATATTTCTTTTTACATGGATAAACTGGATGCTGGTTTCCGCGGGAATAATAAAATTTTACCAGGTAAATTTATGGGTGCTTTTTGCCGGACTGGCCGCGGCTTCGGCTTATGTTTACGTAAAAAACAGGCAGGAGGTAATTCAGTATATAAGGGAAAAACACAGGCATATACTCATTACGGAAACGATATTTCTGGCCGCATATATGTTTTTTATATACATAAAACTTTACTGCCCGGACATACATAATATATCGGGCCACGGGTATAACGGCGGGGGCGAGCCAATGGGTATGGCGTACCTTTCCGGGATATTCAATGACGTTGTTTTCCCGCCGCACGACCCATGGCTTTCCGGGTTCACGCTGAATTATTATTACTGGGGGCAGCTCATGCTGGCTACTTTGACCAAGTTTTTGGGGTACATGCCCGCGGTAACTTACAACCTTTCACTTGCCGCGCTTTTTTCCCTGGCTTTTATCTGCGCTTTTACAATAGGGTATAACCTTACGGGTAAATACAGGTATGGTATTTTTTCCGGGTTTCTTGTGGCCATGGCGGGCAATTTTCACGCGCTCGAGTTCATATACGACGCGATAATCAGGCCGGGAAATCTGCAGCACGCGCTGAGCAATATACTTCGTTTTCAGTTTATCTGGGACGCCACAAGGATATATCCGCACCCCGTAATTACTGAACTGCCCTTTTTCTCCTACCTTTACGGTGACCTTCACGCGCACAATATAGTCATCCCCCTAACATTGCTGGCGCTGGGGCTTGTTCTTAATATATTAAAAGAACCGAATAAATCGATGAACGTGCTTAATTCAATGGGCGGGGATAAACTGTCAAAAATAATTTCGGTTTTTATGCTTTCCCTGGCCCTCGGCTCGATGCTTACGATAAACACGTGGAACTTCCCGCCTGTTTTTATTCTTATCGCGGCAGGGTTTGCCGGGTTATTTATAATGCTGGTAAAAAATTATAAAAAACCGGGGCTGAAAAATACGGCCGCGAACCTGCTTATAGCCGGCGGAATCCTGGCCGGCGTTACGGCCCTGGCGTATGTTTTATTTTTACCGTTTCATCTGAATTTTACGTCGCCTTATAAGGCGGCGGTAAGGATGATGAGGGAAACCCCTGCCGGCATTTATACCATGTTTAAGTTTTTCTCAATATTTTTCTTTTTGATTTTGATGTATGTTTATTTTATCTGGGAAAAGGGAATGGAAGGGTTTGCCGCGAAGACCGGTATTTTTAAAATAAGAAAAAAAATAACCATGAAAAAATTATTGCGCCATGCGGACCGGGTCTATGAAAAAATCACCGGGAGCGCGGTGTTATTAACAAAAGTTATAGTAGTTGTTTTAACTGCCGGAGGTTTTATATATTTCGCCGCCGTGCGCCCGCCTTTTGCCGCGCTTTTGATAATGGCGGTTACGGTTTTGTGGATGCTGGTAAAATCGCGCGACGCCGAAGAAGTTTTTACGCTTTCCGCGGTTTTTGTGGCGATAGGAATAATATGGGGCACAGAACTTTTTGTGGTTGCGGACGGCAGGATGAATACCGTATTCAAATTTTACATGGTTGCCTGGACATTTCTGGGAGCGGTTTCGCCGTATTTCCTTTTTAAATTTGCGCGTGAGTACGCGAAAAAATTAAAAACAGGAAAAAAAGAAAGGCTCCCCGGCATGCTTATTATAACCGGCGCGGTTTTGGCTGCGGTTATAGGGATGTTTTTTCTAAGGGCAGCCGGGAGAGCGGGCCTGTTCGAGGGAGTGTTTGTCGCGGTTGCGGCGGTTTCACCGCTTGTATTTTTATTTTTCAAAAACAGGGCGGGAAAAATCACCCTGTATTCGGCCATGGTTTTTATACTGGTGCCTCTGGTTCTGTACCCGTTTTTATCTGCTTTTATAAAGATGAATATATGCAGCAGCGGTTTCAGCCAAAAGCCGCGCATAAACGGCCTTGCTTACATGGGAAAAATGGAAGGAAGAAGGGGAAGCGTAAGGGACTTTAACAGGTATGATTACGGAGCCATTCAGTGGATAAACAATAATTTCAAAAAAATAGAGCCCGTACTCGAGGCGCCGGGCAAGAAAATGTACACGGGCGTATCCAGGATATCCATCTTTACGGGAATGCCGACGCTTGTCGGGTGGGGGTACCAGGTCGGGCAGCAAAGCGGGCGCGGCGTACAGGTGTCACGCAGGTACGGGGCCGCTGACAGGATATATTCTTCTGACAACATGAAAGAGGCGCTTGAGGAGATTAAAAAATACGGCATAAAATATATTTACGCAGGGCCGATAGAAAATAAACTGTACGGGAGCGGCACGGAGAAATTCGATGATACGGGAAAAACGGTTTACAGAAACGAAAAAGCAGCCCTCTACCGGATGAGCCGGTAAATCTCATATTTCCCGGATAAATGGATAATTTAAAAGAATTTTTACTGCAATCCGACATAAAGTTTTTTAAATTTATAAATGTTACGCTTCACAATGAACTGTTCGCGGAAATAATAAAGTTCGCCGCGAATGATGTTTTCCTCGCGGCTTTTGTTTTTGCCGGAGCCGCGTTCATCCTTAAAAAAAACACATCAAGGAAGCGGATAAATATTGCCTTCGCGCTATGGGCGGTAATAATAACGCATATAATAAATTCGGATATCTTGAAAAATATATTTAAAAGGCCCAGGCCGCCGCAGGAGCTTGAAAATATTTATTTTCTGGTAAATATGAGGTACATGAATTACGCGTTTCCATCGACGCATACGGCGATGGCTGCCGCGCTTACCGCTGTGTTATGGCAGGATAATAAAAAACTCAGGCCGTACCTGGCTCTTTTTACGGCGGGAATCGGTTTTTTTTGTGTTTATACAGGCGGGCATTACCCGCTCGATGTGCTTGCCGGCCTCGTTGTGGGGACGCTGTCGGGCGGCGTGTTAAATATAATTAAAAACAAAGCAAAAAAATATTATGGAGTAAAAGATGAATAAGAAAAAAACAACGGCTGTATTGCTTGCCGCGGTTTTATGTTTTTCATGCGCCTCGGCGGGCAAAGAAAAAAATATAAAGGGCGGAAAAAAAGATAAAATAATAAATATTTTATGCTATCACAGGTTTAAAAAAAGGAATATTACCGATGAAAAAAAGAAAAAATGGGGGGACATTTATTATATCAGCCCGAAGATGCTGGAAAAACACATAAAATACATAAGGAAAAACAATACCATAATCAGCATGAGCAGGTACTTAAGGTTTCTCGACGGGAAGGCGGATATTCCGGACAGGTCGGTTTTAATAACAATAGATGACGGTTACAGGTCGATTTATACCCGCGCTTTTCCGGTACTGAAAAGGCTTAATGTGCCGTTTACTGTGTATTATTACCGGTATTTTCTTCCCGGCGGGGCGAACGCGCTTAACCTTAAAATGATAAAGGAAATGATGCGTGAAGGAGCGGAAGCAGGGTGCCATTCGAATACTCACCCCATCCTAACAAGCAGGTGGAAAAACAGGCACAGTAAAACTAAAAGAAAAATGGGAGACAAAGAATACATCGAGTTTTTGAAAGACGAGATTATAGGCTCAAAAAAATACCTGGAAGATTATATAGGGGTTCCTATGGCTACTTTTGCCTACCCATATGGGACATATTCCGATGAAGGCATACATTTTGTAAAGAGGGCAGGGTATAAGGCGGCTTTTTCCGTGGTCGCTTCATATAATACTCCCGAAACCAACAGGTACAGGCTGAAAAGGACAATGATATATAATTCGACAGATGTAGAAAAACTTAAGGAGATACTCGATAAAAAACCGCTTAAAGTAGAAAATGTATACCCCGGCGACGGCGTCATACTCGAGGATAAAACCCCGGAAGTTGCGGCCGTGCTTTCCGGTGACCCGAAAATCAATACAGCCACGGTCAGGTTTATGATGGGGAGGGTAGAGCTTACCGGTTCCGAATACAACCCAATAACAAAAAAAGTAACCTACGCTTATGAAAAAGAACTGTCCGGCGGAACCCATATTGCAAGAGTGAAGGCAGAGGGCATTAACGGCGGTGATTTTGAGTACGCGTGGCTTTTTATCACAGGAAAACCCGCGAAAATGACACTTTTAAAGGGGGAGGAAAATAATATTGCGAAAGAGGTTAAAAAGCGTGCAAAAGAAGAGTAGCGGAGTTATTATTTTATGCTACCACAGGTTTAAAAAAAGGGCGGGAAAAAAGGCGGAAAAAGACAGGCCGTATGTCCTTTCCCCGGCTGTATTCAAAAAACAGATGAAAATAATTAAACAGGAGGGGTACACTGTTATTTCCATGAAAAAGCTGGCCGGGTTCATGGAAGGAAAGGCATCCCTGCCCGTAAACCCGCTGGTAATTACCATTGACGACGGGTTTGCCTGTACTTTTACAAAAGCGTATCCTGTACTGAAAGAATTCAGTTACCCGGCTGTTTCTTATATTTACGAGGATTTTATCGATGAAGAAAAATATTACCTCACAAAGAGCCGGATAAGAGAAATGGGAAGGGGTGAAATGGAATTCGGCTCGCATTCAAAATCCCACCCGCGCCTTTCCGGGAAAAAAGGGCGGGAGTTTCTCGAAAGGGAGATAATTACGTCGCGGAAAAACCTCGAGAAAATAACCGGTACTGAAATAGAAACCTTTTCGTACCCTTACGGGGCATATTCGAAAAGATTGTTCCCGCTTTTGAAGAAAGCGGGTTACAGGGCGGCGGTTACAGTGGAAAACGGGGTTAACACAAAAAAGACAAATAAATACGAGTTGAAAAGGTTCACAATTTACAGCGGCTGGAGCCTTACGCGTTTCAGAAACCTGCTTAAAAAATACCGGCGCGAATTATCCGGCCGTTGACACTGCGGCTGTCACTTTTGTTTTCCGGCCGGAACACGGAACGTAAAAAAGGAACCGGAAACCGCTGTCAGTATGGCTTTTGCGGTGAAATATGGGTTAAAATAAAAGGCGAAAAATGATATAATATAATAACTTAGATATATTAAACGGAGGTACAATGAGAAGAATAAAGGGATACGAGGACATCCGGGAAAAACTGATACTGAGCCTCGATGTCGACGACGCGGCAGTAGCGTATGACCTTATAGATAAACTCGCGCCGCATGTCAAGTACTACAAGGTCGGGCTGCAGTTAATAACAAAAGACGGGCCCAGAATGGTGATGACCCTTAAAAGAAAAGGGCTTAAGGTTTTTTATGACGCGAAATTTTTTGATATACCGCAGACTGTATACAACGCCTGTTACGAGGCGGTAAGGCTCGGGGTTAACATGGTAAACGTGCACGCGCTGGGAGGGCCGGCCATGATAAAAAGCGCAAAACAGGCGATTGAAAAAGGCTCCGCGAAAATGCAGTTCAAAAGGCCCCTGCTTTTGGCTGTGACAGTGCTTACAAGCATGCAGAAAACGGACCTCAGAAAAAATATGAGGACAAATATGAGCGTAAAAAACATGGTGCTTCACCTGGCGCGCCTGGCGAAAAAGGCCGGAGCGGACGGAGTAGTATGCTCGCCAAAGGAAATAAGCCTTATCAAAAAGAACCTGGGGAAGGATTTTGTGGTCGTTACTCCGGGGATAAGGACGGGAAAAATAGCAAAAGACGACCAGAAGAGAGTTATGACGCCCGAAAAAGCGATAAAGAACGGCGCGGATTATATAGTGGTAGGCAGGCCGATATTACAGGCAAAGGACAAGCAGGAGGCCGTACATAAAATTTTAAAACAGATAAGCGGAGGCGCTGAAAATGGATAAGGAAAAGGTCCTTGATATTTTCAGAAAGTCGAATGCCATGCTTGTGGGCCATTTTCTTCTCACTTCCGGAAGGCACAGCAATATTTACCTTGAAAAGTTTATGGTCCTTCAGAACCCCAAATATACATCTGTCTTATGCGGGGAAATAGCCGGCCATTTTAAGAAATACAATATCGACGTAGTTATCGGGGCCGCGGTAGGAGGCATAGTGATGGCTTATGAGACCGCCAGGCACCTTAAGGCCCGCGCCATATTCATGGAAAGGGAAGGTGGGAAACTGAAACTACGCAGGAATTTTAATATACAGGAAGGAGAAAATGTCCTTGTTGTGGAGGATATAGTAACAACGGGCGGTTCTGTAAAAGAGCTTATAAAATCGGTAAAAAATGATTATAAAGGAAATATCACCGGCGTGGGGCTTCTCATAGACAGAAGCGGGGGAAAGGCGGATTTCGGCGTCGAGGACACATATGCCCTGGCCAAGCTGGATATAAAAACTTACGCGCCGTCCGCGTGCCCCATGTGCAAAAAAAATACGCCCCTTACAAAACGAGGAAGCAGGCACCTGAAAAAATAGCAGGAAAAGACAACGGCAGCGGAGGGCGATTATTTGAACACCTGGACAGTTTTGCACCTTTTAAGCGTGTGTGTTTATTTCGCGCTTGCGGTATATGTGGTTTCCAAGAATTCAAGATCCGCGCTTAACCGCTCGGCAGCGGGCCTTTTTCTTTGTTTCGCGCTGTGGGGTTTCGGCAATTCACTGCTTTACAGCGAGATACTCGATGTGGAATCCGCTGCCATTTCTTTGAGAATTACGAGCCCCGGGTGGCTGTTTTTTTCATCTTTTTACCTTATCTTTATAACGGCTTTTACCGGGCGGAAAAAACTGCTTAAGAATTATATTTTTTACGCCATTCTTTTCATACCTCCTCTTTTTACCTATTACCATTTCCTCCGCGGCGATATTCTTTCCTGCTGCAGGGAGGTGGATTTTGGCCTTATGTCCGACTGGAAAGATAATATATGGGTATACTTTTTTTATTTTTATTACAGCGTTTTCATTTTTGCCGGGTTTTATATGCTTGCCGTTTTTTACCGGCGCCAGAAAAACGTTATTCAAAAAAGATTGTCCGTTATTTTATTTTTCGCGGCTTTAATATGTTTTATAGGCGGAACGGCGCTCAGCGTGGTACTCAAGGAAATGAAAATATATTATCCAATAGAGGGCCCGCTGGTGATTATGATATTCGCTTTTGCCATAATTTACGCCATCGCGAAATACGAGTTTATGGTTATTACCCCGGGCAGGGCGGCCGGGGATATTATCAATACCGTAAAGGACTGCCTTATACTGGTGGATACCGAGGGGAGCGCGGTTATTACGAACAAATACGCGAGGGATATGCTGGAGGACGCGGGAAAAAACGCCGGTGGCAGCATATCGGGGTGGGATATATTTGACCGTGAAACAGTGAAACGCATAAAGGCAGGGGGGGAAATAAAAAACACGGAGGTTGTTTTAAAAAGCAGGCAGGAGGGCGATAAAACCCTGCTTTTTTCCTGCACACCTTTCAGGGAAAAAAACAAGGCTATAGGAAGCGTTTGTATATTAAAGGACATAACCGACAGAAAAGCGGCGGAAACAGAAATAAAAGAGACAGTTAAAGAGCTTAAGCGTTCCAATGAGGAACTCGAAAGGTTCGCTTATGTCGCTTCACATGACCTAAAGGAACCGCTGAGGATGGTGTCCGCTTATATTCAGCTGCTGGAAAAACGGTACGGTGAAAAACTGGAAAAAGACGCCGGGGAATATATAAAATTTGCTGTGGACGGGGCAAGGAGAATGGGCCGGCTTCTGGATGATCTGCTGGATTATTCCAGGGTTAACAGGAAGGGAATGGAGTTTGAAAAATGCGACTCCAAAGAAATAGTGGAATCAATAGTTCTTATGTTGAAATTTAAAATTCAGGACAGCGGGGGAAAGGTGGAGATAAAGGGGGATTTGTCCGGGGTGTACGCGGACAGTACGCAGGTAAGGTCTGTTTTCCAGAACCTGATAGAAAACAGTATTAAGTTCGCGGGGAAGCAGCCGCCGGAAATTATTATATCCGCTCAAAGGCAGGGAAACATGGTTAAATTCCGGGTTTCGGACAACGGCCGGGGAATCAATCCGAAGTATAATGAAAAAATATTCGAAATATTCCAGAGGCTGCACGGGCACGATAAATACGAGGGGACGGGCATAGGCCTCGCTATATGCAAAAAAATCGTACAGCGCCACGGCGGTGATATATGGGCCGGTCCCGGCGGAGAAGGTAAAGGGGCAAATTTTTATTTTACCCTGCCCGCGGCAGAGGGGCAAGAACCTGAGTAAGATTAATGGTTCATGGCGGAGCAAATTGAGAGGATAGTGAGTCCGAACAATTTGATTAATGCCTTGCCCGCTGCGGAAAAATATTTTATCGTTAAAGTGTTTTTTTACTGTTACCTCTTCATTTTTATTGATTGCCCGCTTTAACCCTGTTATTATATAATATCTTTGGCCAGGAGGTCCTGTGTTGAAAAAAATAAGTTTTCCTGAAAATTTTACCTGGGGAGCGGCTACTTCCGCCTACCAGATAGAAGGGGCGTGGAACGAGGACGGCAAGGGCCCTTCGGCCTGGGATGTTTTCGCGCGCATACCCGGAAAAATAAAAAACAATGACAACGGTGATATTGCCTGCGCCCATTACCACAGGTATAAAGAGGATGTTGCCCTGATGAAGGAAATCGGCCTTGATTCATACAGGTTTTCAATAAACTGGCCGAGAATATTTCCCAAAGGAACAGGAGAGGTAAATAAAAAAGGCATAGAGTTTTACTCGAATCTTATAGACGAGCTTCTAAAAAACGATATCGAGCCCATGATTACGCTTTATCACTGGGAAATGCCTCAGGCGCTTATGGAAGCGGGAGGATGGACAAACAGGGAAACAATAAAAGCTTTCGCGGATTTTTCACGTGAGTGTTACGAGGCGTTCGGTGACAGGGTAAAAAAATGGGCCACACTAAATGAGCCCTGGGTATTTACGCATATGGCTTACACAACGGACAAGCAGCCTCCGGAGGGACACAAGGACGAGCCGCTGCTGGCTGCCATCGCGGCAATAAACGCGAACAGGGCGCACGCCGAATCAGTTAAGATATTCAGAAAAACCGTGAAAAACGGGGAAATAGGCGTTGCTCATGTCATAATTCCGGTAATCAACGAGGATAATTCGGAGAGCACACTAAAAAAAGGCAGGCTTCTGGACGGAATAGTAAACAGGTGGTACCTCGACCCAATATTAAAAGGGGAATACCCGGAGGATATTCTGAATTACAGGAAAAATGTATTGAAACAGGAATTTTCAATAAGGGACGGCGATTTGGGCATGCTAAAAGATTACCCGTGCGATTACATAGGCGTAAATAATTATTTTCCTTTCAGGGTATCGGATAACGGGCCGGATAAGCCTTTTATGTGGAACGAGTGCGTAAACCAAAAAAGAGACGGCGCGGCGAAATATACTGACATGGGCTGGGAAATAAACCCGCAAAGTATGTACAGCCTGCTTGTCAGGCTTAAAAATGATTATGATATGCCGGTTTATATAACTGAAAACGGCGCGGCGTTCGGCGATAATAATATAAAGGACGGGGTGGTACAGGATGACGACAGGATAGATTACCTTAAAGGGTACCTTTCTGCCTGCTCGCGGGCGATAAAAGACGGAGTCGATTTAAAGGGATACTACCTGTGGTCGCTTATGGATAATTTTGAATGGCCGCAGGGGTTCTCTAAAAGGTTCGGCATTATAAGGGTGGACTATGAGGATGATTTAAAAAGGTCCGTAAAAAAATCCGGAAGATGGTACTCCGGCGTTATAGCCGGCAACGGATTTTAAACCGGATTACAGCTTTTTATGCCAGATATTCATGGATTCAATATTGCCCGATATGTTCGTGTTGTTTATGAGTGTCCCCGAGTATTCATATCCTCTTCGTGAAAAAGTGATATTCATACCGGCTGACGCGGCTCTTGCTATTGTGTATGACGTGATATATCTTTCGTTTTGCATTTCTTTTTCCATTCTGTCCAGAAGTATGACGGCAAGCCCGTTTCCCCTGTAATCGGGCAAAGTGGCGAAATCCGTCATTTCCACGGCGTGGTTTTTTTCGTCTTTTTCTGCCGAAGAGGCCGCGGCTATTTTTTCTCCTTCACACGCCAGAAAATAACTTATGTTTTCTTTCATTGTCTTTTTAATGTATTCCGGGTCATGGATGGGGAAAGGGTATGTCTTAAAAACAACTTTGTATATTTCCGCCATTTCAGGAGCGTCTTTTTCCTCCGCTTTCCTTATTGTGAACCTGCCTTCGGGCGGTTTTTTTCCGTCTGTGCCGGCCTTTTCTTTTGCTATGGAGATAATTTTGTCTGTTTCTTCCCTGTCATAGTTGTTTTCCCTTTTTTTATCCAAAAATTTTGAAACAAAAGAAAGGTCCAGGAGCCCGTTCAAATATTTCGGTATAAAGGCTTCTTTTTTATAGCCTTTGTCAGTGAAAAAAATTTCGAACTTGGACGGAACCTTGCAGAAAATTTTTGTGTATTGTTTTTCTTTGGCAAAGCTTTGCATTTTGTCTGTTATGCCCGGCAGGTCCTTTTGCGCGAGTTTCATGAGGTAAATCCTGCGGTTGAAAGGGCCGTGCTGGATTACCGAGTTTTCGAGTTTATCTATTATGTCAGGCTGCATCGGCTGCCTCCTTTGGTTTATCCGGATATATCAACGAAAGAGGTATGAAAAGAACGGCAGAAAGCAATATGCCGAAGAAAACATTGGATATATCCGTCTGCTCCAGCGCGGCGGGCAGGGGAAGCAGTCCGGTGTCGAGAAGTATTGTGAGTATGCCGCCGCCGAGCATGCCCCAGAGCGCGCCGGTCGAGCTTGATTTTTTCCAGAAATAAGCGCCGAGCGTCGGGATGAAAAGCCCGGATACCATGAAGGAATAAGCGTACATAATAGCGTCCAGGACCTTTGTAAAACTCACCGCGATTATTATCGCGGTTATGCCGAGCACCAGCGTGGCTGCCTGGGATAAGAGCATAGATTTTTTGTTGCTAGGTTTTTCCTTAAGAAAATGCCTTTCAATTAAGTCATTTACAAAGTTGCCGGACGAGGCCATAAGGCAGCTGTCCGCGGTCGACATAATGGCGGAAAAATAAGCAGCTATTACAATGCCCGCGACCCCGATGGGAAGCACTTCCTTTATAAGCAGCGGCATTCCCATTTCCGATTCAACCGCGGGAAATAAAACCCTGGCGCACATTCCGAGAAATACCCCTGTAAATGCCATTATGGGGTACTCAAAAACGCCGGCTATAAACCACGCTTTTTTTGCTTCTTTTTCGGTTTTGCAGGCGTACATCCTCTGGTAAAGGGTCATTGCTATGAGCCATATGGGTATTATCGTAATCATCCAGTTGAAAAATGTAACGGGTTTTATATTTGTAAGTGTAAAAAATTCGGCCGGTAATGTTTCTGTAAGCGCGGAAAAACCGCCTATTGCCTGGAGCATTGCCAGTCGCAGCGCCCCCGCCACGTCGGCACGCATCAATGCC
>CAZHOD010000011.1:0-16248 GCA_964534075.1 uncultured Spirochaetia bacterium | reverse complement strand
GACACATGGGTCCGCCCCTACAAAAACAAATAATCAAATGTTCCTGTAGGGGGCGTGCATATGGGTCATTTGTTATTTAATGCCGTTGTAGGGGCGGGTCTGTGACCCGCCCAAAAACGGGACGGTTACAAACCGTCCCCTACTAATACGCCGCTCTTCCTGCCGCTGCAACACCCTCTCCCGTTGCCTGTCCGCCAAAGCCTTGGCGAAGGTGGAAGGGAGAGGGAACTTCTTGTATTCCGGTATTTGTATTTTCGTTTTAATTTTCAGTTTTCACCTTTAAACTTCGACATGAAAGGCCGCCCCTACTTCCAACCGTTTTCTATTTGGCTTTTACACTGCCAATGTATTTTAATGGTCATTATTTAATCAAACCATATTTTGCTGGTCATCATTTGACCAAAAACATTTGAACTGCATTTTTTACACCTTAATTTAAAGGGTTTTTATGTGGTCAATTTGTGGCACCCTTTATGCTTATATATTATGCTGAATACAAACTTAAATAAAGGAGGCTCAAAATGAGTTTACTTAAGGAATATATCGAATTTGCGAAAAATTACTTTTCCATATACTGACACAAGCCGTGTTCTGCCCGAACCTGCGTAAGTAAGGCTGAGGCATAAAAAGCAATAAAACACCGCGCGCGATATCGCGAAGCGCAAAAATCCAAAAAAAAGAGGAGGTTAAGATGCGTAAAAAATCAGGAAACATTACAGCACTGACAGCGGCTTTTGTTATTTTTTCAGCCCTGTTCAGCATGCCGGCAGCAGCTTCGGATTTTGGTTTTAGCATGAATGTCGACGCGGTAACAAAGTATTTGTGGAGGGGCCAGGTATTGTACAGCAAACCCGCGGTCCAGCCGTCTTTTGAAATGACGCTTGGAAATTTATCCGCCGGTTTCTGGGGAAGTTACCATCCGGAAGCGGGTGAATTTGCCGAAGCGGATTACACAATCAG
This sequence comes from uncultured Spirochaetia bacterium, assembly GCA_964534075.1. Classification (GTDB taxonomy): domain Bacteria; phylum Oederibacteriota; class PGYV01; order PGYV01; family CAYTNY01; genus CAZHOD01. Next base: position 15,288 of record CAZHOD010000011.1, on the reverse strand, counting down.
CTATTCGGAAAAAATCCCGGGTCTGGATTCAGTTTCACTGGGAGCGGGTTTTACTGTCTATACGTTCCCTTATGCGCCGGTGTCCGCCGGAAACAACTCGACAGAAATTTTCATCGGGGCTTCGGGCGATATTTTTACCTCGCCGTCACTGACATTTTTTTACGACCCCTCGGCAGGCAACGGCGGGTACCTGGATATATCGGCCGGGCACGATATTGAAATTGAAAGGTTCACGATTTCCACAGGGTTGAACCTGGGCTACAATTTTTCCCAGTGGGGATATAAAAAGTCCTTCAGTTCCGCTTTGTTTACCCTGGGAGGCTCTTACGCGATTGAAAACATCACCTTTTCACTCGGTGTAACGGGCCAGATTGCCCTCGATGAACAGTACGAAAATGATTTGTTTGGTATTTTTAGTATGGGTTATGAAATGTAACAGAACGGCTGAATTAAAAATTTTTATCACGAAACTCAAAAACACAAATAAAGGAAGGAGCTGAATAAAATGAAAAAACCGGGAATGCTTTTAGGATTTTTGATTGGTTTTACCGGCCTTGCGGCGGCGCAGGAAGCTGCCGCCCCTGCCATAAATTCCGGTGATACAGCCTGGATGTTAGTGGCCTCGGCGCTGGTACTGCTTATGACCCCGGGGCTCGCGCTGTTTTACGGCGGCATGGTCCGCAAAAAAAATATGCTGGAAGTGCTGATGAAAACAATGATTACAGTGGCTGTAATGTCCATCCAGTGGGTTCTCTGGGGGTATTCCCTGGCCTTCGCGCCGGGAAACAGTTTCATCGGCGGGCTGGATTATATAGGCCTGAGGAACGTGGGCCTGGGCCCTGTAGACGACCTTACAATCCCCCACCAGCTTTTCATGGTTTTTCAGGGCATGTTCGCGATAATCACTCCCGCGCTCATTATTGGCGCGTTCGTCGAAAGAATGAAATTTTCCGCCTTCCTCATATTCATTGTCTTATGGGGTACATTCGTATACGACCCGGTATGCCACTGGGTATGGGGCGGCGGCTGGATAGGTGAATTGGGGGCCCTGGATTTTGCCGGCGGCACGGTGGTCCATATAAACGCCGGCGTGGCGGCCCTTGTTACGGCGCTTATTATAGGGAAAAGGAAAAACGGAAGCCATGCCCCTACTCCGCATAACCTTCCTATTACAGTACTGGGCGCTGCCCTCCTGTGGTTTGGATGGTTCGGTTTCAATGCCGGTTCTCAGCTCGCGGCTGACAGTGTAGCGGTAAACGCTTTTGTCGTAACCAACATCGCGGCTGCCGCCGCTTCCCTTTCCTGGATTTTCCTGGACTGGGCCTTTACGGGCCGGCCGACTATGCTCGGTTTCGTAACCGGCGCGGTCTCGGGCCTCGTCGCCATAACGCCGGCTTCGGGTTTTGTTGGTGCCGGCGGCGCGCTTGCCATAGGTTTCGCCGCGGCGGTTATCTGTTATTTCGCTGTAAGTATTGTGAAACCAAAACTGGGTTATGACGACTCGCTCGACGCTTTTGGTGTCCACGGTATAGGAGGAATGGTAGGCGCGCTGCTTACAGGTGTATTTGCCCTGGAATCCGTGGGCGGGGTGAAAGGCCTCGTGGAAGGCAACGCGGCCCAAATGTGGCCCCAGTTTGTTTCGGTAATTGCCACGATAGGCTACGCGGCTGTCATGACCTTTATCATATATAAAGCAATCGACCTTGTTATAGGCGTAAGGGTAGATGACAGGACAGAAAGCATGGGCATAGACCTGCAGGAACACAATGAACGCGCATATACGTTATTAGATTAAAAATTCCGGATTCCGGATGATTTTGCCTGAGATATTTTAAATATGGAACCTGAAACTGAGACAGGAGGTGTAAAAATGAAGTACATCATAGCGGTTATTCAGCCTTACAAACTCGATGATGTAAAGGATGCCCTTTATAAAAAAGGCGTCAACCTAATTACCGTGAGCGAGGTACTGGGCCACGGAAGGCAAAAAGGCGGGACTGAAGTCTACAGGGGCAACAAGGAAACCGGCAACATGACGCGGAAAATAAAACTTGAAATCGCGGTTAATGATGATTTTCTTGAGCCCGCGATTTCAGCGATAAAAAACGCGGCGTGCGACGGCGAAATCGGAGACGGTAAAATTTTTGTTTTTGAACTCGGGGAATGCGTAAGAATAAGGACCGGCGAGAGAAAAAAAGAGGCCATAGGCTGATAATAAAAAAGGGCGGGTATTTTACCCGCCCTTTTTTATCGCTGTTATTTTACCTTGACCTCAAAAAGACCTCTATCCTTCTGTTTTTACTGCGGTTCTCTTCGGTGTCATTTGAATAAACAGGCTCATTTTCCCCTTTGCCGAAAACATACAGCATATCAGGGTCTATTCCATGTTTTTGAACAAGATAGGATTTCACCTGCCTTGCCCTTTCTATCGAAAGCCATTTGTTATATTCGCTGCTTCCGAGCGAGCATGCATGCCCGTCAACGACCACTTTCTCGCAGTCTTTTGTGTTTTTAATTTTATTAGCGAGTTCATCGAGTACGGGTTTATATGCTTCCGGTATTTCCGCGTTTTCTTTATTGTATTTTTCAACAGGCTTGTCTTTGAGTATTACAACAGGATAAATTTTTTCGATTTTAAGTATGAGCGTATCCTCGAGCTCCTTAATGCTCATAATCTCCTGCGGCCCCACGTCCGCGTCTATATCTTTTATATCGGTTTCATACACCGCGTAAAGGTTTTTTATCCGGGATTCGCCGACAAAACTTTTTTTCTCAGCGGTTATTTTCGGGGATTTTACTTCAGGTTTTCCTCCCAGCTCCGCGAAAACCGAAACTTTATGCGTGCTTTCCAGGCCGCTTACAAACCCGAAACTGTAATCGAGCCTGAACATATCGAACATAACACCGAAACCGGCGGTTATAGATTCGGTATCATAACCTATTTTGTAACCGGCGCGCAGGGCCAGCATTTCCCCTGCGAAATATTCCGCGCCTAAATTGCATTTAACGCTGTTATCGGCCGGCAGCATAATCCCGTCCGCCGCCACAACAAGGGGAACATCCATTTCTTTCAGCGAGGCCGAAACGCCCGCCCTTACAACAACCGGCAAATTGTCCCCTTCATCTATATATTTTACCGGGGTGCCGATATTTTGTACCGAGGCGCCTATATTTACCGGTATTTCACTCAGGCTTATTCTGTAAACAGCGCCCGCGTCAAACCCGAAAGCTGAAGCGGTAAACTCCTCGACCAATGTAGAATGAAGAAATTTAGCGTTTATACCAAGCGAAAGGTTGTCGATTACTTCACGCGCGTAACCGAGATTTAAATAAAAATCCTGCTGCGAGTTTACGGTTCTCTCCTCCGCCGAAAGGTCTATAAGCGTAATATTGCCGCCGTTATAATACACGACACTTGCGGCAAGCGCCCCAAAATCAAATGGCATTCCGAATAAAAGCGCTCCGGAATTATCTCCCGCGACTCCCCTCTGGTACAATAATGACATCTGAGGGTCTTTTATGGACGATATACCCGCGGTATTGTAATGCAGGGAATATATGTCCCCCTCACACGAAGTATAGGCCTCTCCCATACCCGCGGGTCCGGCGCCGACCGGCATTGCAAGCACCGCTCCCCCGCTTTCCCCTGAATCCGCGCTTAAAACCGCCGGGAACAACATTATTACTGCCGCAAAAAACAGCATAAACCTTCTAAGCATCATTACACCTCCGGTAAATTATTTAGTTTTATAATACATACAGATAATTTTATTTTACAATCGCTATTTTTTTCTTTATATCCAGGCCCGCGCCCTTTATATGGACAATATATATACCGCTGGCTACGATATTTTCCGACTTATTCCGGCACAGCCAGTTCACAAGCCGCGTAATACCCGCTTCCACTTCTACAGTAGTTTCCCATACAAGGCCTCCGCGCATTGTATATATTCTCACGTCGACCGTCCCGCTTTCAGGGGCGTTTATGTAAACCCTTGCCTCTTCGCCGCTGTTGGGATTAATGTATCCGTCCTCGCCTCCCTGAACTTTGGCGCTTCCGCCCTGATCCGCGGGTACATCCGGCTTTGTAACATATCCGTTTACGCGCTGGGCGTAAACATGATACTCGGTATCTCCCCCTCTGGAATTGTCAAACCAGGCAATATACGCGCCCCTGTCTCCGTCAGAGGCTATCGAGGGCATCATGGCAGAGGAAGAAGCGGTAATTGTAACCCCGTGCTCGCCCCAAATAAAGCTTCCTTCCGCGGATACACGCTGCGCGTAGACACAATCCATGCCTCCGCTGTCAAACCAGGTTATTATCGCGCCGCCTGTACCGTCTTTTACTATGCGCGGCGCGGCCGCGTAAGGGTCAGGAGTTATTGTTACTCCGCCTGGCGCCCAGGCATTATTTCCATCTGAATCCAGCCTCTGCGCGTAAACACATTCCGCTTTGATGCCGCCGTCCCCTCCGTCATACCATGTTACTATGACTCCCCCGCTTTCATCGGAAACTGCCTGCACACCCATTGCTGCCGGGTTTTCAGTAAGGGTAATTACGTCCCATTCAGGTGAGCCGGAACCGTTTATCTTGCGGGAATGCACACAAAAGGGTGCCGGCATACTTTCTTCGGTATACCAGGAAATAATAGCGTTGCCGTTTCCGTCATTTATTATTTTGGGGTTAACACCTTCAGGGCCGTCGCTTACCGGGATTCCTTCGCTGTCCCACAGTAATGAACCGCTGCTGTTTACCCTCTGCGCTATAATACCTCCGCCCGGATACCCCCAGGTAATAAAAACACCTCCAAAAGAGTCAGAAACAATGTCAGGGGCTTCTCCTTCCACACCCGCTGATATACCGTTATCGCCGAATAATTTATCGCCGGATGAGTTCAGCCTCTGAAGTTTTGGCACGTCTACCTCATAGTTATCAAGTTCACTCCACGCGATATAGGCGCCGCCGCTGCCGTCGCTTATAATACGGGGCATGTACTGGGGATATATACTCTTTGTAACTCCCATCCCTTCTTCTGCGTTCCACAAAATGTTTCCCGACTTATCCACCTTCTGCGCCCTTATAACTACAGACTCACCGCCTGTGTCCGCGCCGATTGCCGCAATCAAACCTCCGTCCGAAGAAAGCGCGATATCAAATGGAGGATAAAGAGTCGGATCCGCGTAAATATCCACTCCGATCATACTGCATAGTGTTACTCCTTCCGCGTCCCAGAGCATGTTGCCGTCCGCGTCGATTCTCTGGGCTACCACAGTATAAAATTCTGTTTTTTCCTGCAGCCACGCTACATAGGCACCGTTTACCCCGTCGCTAATTACCTGCGGAAGTAATTCTTCTCCTTTATCAATTACAGGTATTCCTTCGTCCTGCCACTGGGCCTGCGCCATGCAAAACGGCGCGGTCATTACTAAGACAATAAAAAATAAACTCAGTTTTTTTAACATAATACACTCCTCCCTGTCTGAATTTTGTGAAAATCATATCCTGTTTTGTAACTATTTTATCAACTTTTCGCAAAATGTCAATAAAAATTTTATTTTTTCAGAAAATAGTTTGATTCATATGCGCGCCCCAGCTTAAACGGCTCCCCGTGCCCGGGGTAACACATAATGCCTTTGTCAAAAAATCCAAAAATATCAAGGCTTTTTCTTAATTTTTCCGCGCTCCCTGTCGGAATATCAGTCCTTCCCACAGTGTCGGCAAACAGCGTGTCACCTGTAAAAAGACAGTTTCCCATCTCTATTATGACACCCCCGTTAGTATGGCCCGGCACATGGTAAAATTTTACGCCATCCATTTCATGGGTTTTACCGGAATAATAATTAATACCCTCAAACTCAAAATTATCGCCTGTAAGAAAAGACATATTCAGGGAAGCATCCTCAATCAGGGGTTTTTCATCGATGTGAGCGTATATTTTTGATTTATCGAAATTTTCCAGGGAGGCTGTATGGTCGTAATGGCCGTGGGTCAGAAGGACGTATTTAATTTGAGATTTGAAATTTGAGATTTGAAATTGTAATTGTTCAGGTGAACAGCCCGGGTCTATTACAATTATGTCACTTTCCCGTTTAACTATATATGTATTTTCCATAATCAATTCCGATGTTATTGTCTTTATTTCCATATCCCCGCCTTGTTTTCGCGGTTTTTGTTTTTTAGTTTTAAACTTCCGGTTTTCAGTTTTAAATTTCTCACCATATCTGTTCCCCGTCTTTTGAAATTTTTGTCAGAAACACATCCCCCCTGCCATTACCGTATGAAAGCGTATTTCCGGTTATAAGAAGCCCGCCGTTGTCAAACAAACATGACCGGGGAATATCATTGTTGCCTCCGGTAAATACCCTTTCCCATATAATCCTGCCGCTTAAATCCGCCTTTACCGCCAGAATATCGGCTTTGCATATACCGTAACATTTTTTTACAGCTGTATAATATATATATTCCCCTGAAACAGCAACACAGTTACCCGCTTCCAGGTCGGTCGCGGGAAAAGTTTTTGACCATACGCTGTTACCGTCAGTGTCTATCCTCAGAAGCATGGTATCCCAGCCAAACCCCCTCGATACATACGACATAGTTTTTGCCGCTATAATATAACCGCTGCTTCCCGTCCTTTTTACGCAGATACCCATGTCATCCCGCATGCCGCCGTAAGTTTTTTCCCACAGGCTGTTGCCGGACGAGTCCATTCTTATTACATATATATCGGTCTTTCCCGCGCCTTTTGAGCCGGTGTAACCGGCTGCAATATATCCGCTGCCGGAGGCGTTCTCAACGGAATAGAAAACATCCCAACCGTACCTGCCGAATGTTTTGTCCCATACCGGGCCGCCTTCGCCGTCGATTTTTATTACATAAGCGTCTGAATTCATCCCGCTGAATGAACTTGAATAACCCGCAATCACGCAGCAGCCGTCGTTTGTTTTGATCACTGAATAAGCGGCGTCATAGTCGTCTCCCCCGTAAGTAGCGTCCCAGTCAAACATACCCGCCCCGTCTGTCTTAACGACATATACATCCGACTCGCCGTAGCCAAAAGAAGTAGTGCTTCCGACAAGCAGATAACCGCCTTTGCGCGCCCTTATGACATCAACACAGTCCTCTGAGCCCTCCTCCCCGTAGGTGCGCGTCCATTCGAGGCCCCCTTTTTCATCGGTTTTAATAAGGTACGCGTCCTTTGGCCCTCTGCTGAAAGAGGATGTCGCAGCCGCGATTATATATCCCCCGCCGCGGGCTTTTTTTATGTTCCACCCGTACTCCGCTTCGGGCCCTCCGAAAGTCTTAAATTCTGTTTCCCTGAGATTTTCCTTTACTTTTTCGGGCAGTTTCGGCTTCTCGTAAATGGCGAAAAATATAGCGGTTCCGAACACCATAAGAGCCGCTATTTTAATTAATGACGAATATTTTTTGATTTTTCTCTCTATCATAGCCCCGCCTCACAAATATTTCCCGGCGCATATAAAAACCGCCGACCAGTACTTTTTAAAAAGTGAGTCGACGCGCACCTGCTTTCCCGCTCCCGGAGCGTGTATGAATTTACCCTTTCCCAGATAGATACCAACGTGAGTGGGCCCTAATCCCCGTGTGTTGAAAAAAACAAGGTCGCCTTTTTTCGCGTTGTTTATAGGAGATTTTTCCGATAATTCGTACTGGGCCGCCGCCATGCGGGGAATAATAATACCAAACCGGGCGTAAACATGCTGCGTAAAACCGGAACAGTCAAAACCGTATTCTTTATCATTGCCGCCGTGCCGGTAGGCCGTGCCCCGCAGGGAAAGCGCGTAACCCGCTATCTTTTCCCCTGTAAAAATTTCAATGATTTTATCCGTAACGTCAATTTTTTTCCCAAAAAGGAATACCGCGCCCGCGGCCAGGATAATAACAAAAAAGAAAGCTGATTTAAGCTTATCAGTCATTAATATACCTTCCCGCGCCGTAATAATGGCTCTTCCAGTAGGGGTTTTCAAGCTTTGACACCCTCACTTTTTTGCCTGAAGAAGGCGAGTGAATAAAACGCCCCCCGCCGAGGTATATGCCTACATGCGACGCGCCCGATCCCTTTGTCGAAAAAAACACGAGGTCTCCCTTTTTAAGTTCCTCCCGGGTTATTTTCCCCGACCTTTTATACTGCGCGGCCGCGGTTCTTGGTATATTGATACCCGCCTCTTTATACGCGTATTGGGACAGCCCGGAACAGTCAAACCCCGAGCGCCTGCTGCTTTCCCCGTAGCGGTAGGTTTTACCCGCCATATTTTTCGCGGCGCGGGCTATTACTTCCCTCTTATTGTAACCCACGGTTTTAAACGAAGCGCAGGAGCAGAAAAGCAGGGCGCAGGTTAAAAAAAACGCCGTTTTCCTCATTTTTCAACCTCCCGGAAAAACCTTATACCCGGCAGTTCCTCGCCCAGGGTATAAAAAATATATTCGTCAAGAAATTTATTGATCCTGGCCCCGGCACCGCCGTCAATGCTGAAATCATGGGGCATTTTTGATACGGATATTTCCTCCATTATTTGTATGTCTCCGTTTTTTATCTCATTTTTCTTTTCGTTCAAATAGGATTTTTCGCTTAAAACCGAATAACCGCATATCTCGAGCAGTTTAATCTTAAAATACACGCCGTTGGCCTCTGTTACCTGCTTTTTGTCTTTGTTGAGACGGCCGGTAAGGCCCGCGGTTATATCGAAAAGCTCGGCGTGCTCATCCTCAAGCCCTGTAAACCTGTCAATAAGCTCCGCTGCCAGGTAACAAAAACCTATATTTTTCAGCGAGCTTTTCAGGCCGGACAGCATGTTTACCGGCCGGGCGCCGGTAAGCGTAAAAAATTTTGAATTTTTATTTTTTCTGACAAAAAAATAAGTATTAATCGTAAAAAATTCGAGCGCCGGCCCCAGCCTGCTGCCCTGTTTCCTTGTCGATTTTGAACTTACCAATATTTTCCCGTATTCCCTCGTAAATATCAGGGTGATATCGTCGGATTCTTTTTTCTGGTATTTTCTTAACACCAGGCCGTCCGTCCTGTGTTCCAGCGGAACCGCCCCCTGTCGTTTAGTAGTAACCTTCCCTGACATTGACCTGAGCCAGGCCCACACCGGAAAAAATCATTCCCAGAAACATCATAAAAACACCCGCGATAATAATCAAAGCGAGGCTGATACCCATAATAATAAAACATATGCGGCCGAAACTTTTATTATCCGCGCCTTTTTGCGCGTAAAACACGGCGCCAAGCGTAAACCCGGCAGCCGGAAAAAAGAAAGCAGCTATGTAGCATATAACCCTTAAAACTCCGGAGGGAGCGGTTACATAAGCCTCATCCGCGGCAACCGGGCCCTTTTTCTTTTTCGCGCTTTTTTTTACCGCCATTTTATCACCTCCGCTGTATAATTGATTTTTCAATCCTTAAAAGTTTTATTTTCCACCCGATTCCGGAAGAAAAACCTCCCGGTTCGCCGCCGCTTTTCACTATCCTGTGGCAGGGAACAATAATCGGCAGTTTATTTTTGTTCAGTGCGTTGCCCGCTGCCCTTGCCTTGTCCCCGCCTCCGGCTTTTTCAGCGATCCATTTATATGTCCTTACCTCTCCGTACGGGACAGAACACGCGGCTCTGAGTATTTTTTTCGTAAAATCGGAATAATCCGAAAAGTCTACGGCCATATCATTAAGGCGGGTGTCTTCTCCGCGAAAATAACCCGCTATTCTTTTACCCGTATCACGCGCCTCTTCTGTTACCCGCTCTTCTATGCCCGGGTAATCGCGGCGCAACAGGTTTACGATTTTACCGTTTTCTTCGGCAGGAAGGTAAAAACGCCTTATGCCGGAGCCGTTAAAAACCGCCGCGGCCCGGCCATACCCCGTCAGAAAAACAGAATAATACATCAGTCAAATTTTACTTCCGGCACCTCTTCCGCGCCTTCCTCCGCCTCAAAATAAACTTCTTTTTTATCAAAGCCCATAAGCGCCGCTATAATATTCGAGGGGAACCTCCGCACCGTAATATTGTAGGCCCTGACAACCTCGTTATAACGCCGTCTTTCGACCGCTATCCTGTTTTCCGTGCCCGCAAGCTCGTCCTGCAGCGACTGAAAATTTGCGCTGGCCTTCAGCTGCGGATTGCTCTCAGCCACGGCTATAAGGCGGCCCAGAGCGGAGCCCAGCATCGAGTTTGCCTTTACTTTCTCGTTTATTGTCTTTGCGCCGGCAAGCTTTGCCCTCGCGTCGGTGATTTTTTTAAAAATTTCCTTTTCATGGCCGGCGTACCCCTTTACCGTATTGACGAGATTTGGTATGAGGTCGTTCCTGCGCTGCAGCACGTTTTCAACCTGCGCCCACGAGGAATTTATCGATTCCTCAAAACTAATCAGCTTATTGTAGCTCGACGCGAAAGTACCGCCAAGTATAAGAATAAAAAGGACAATAATTACACCCGCAATCAATAACGCCTTCGCTGTTTTACTCATTTCTCCTCCTTGTTTTTTTATGACAAAAATTTGTTACCGTTTCTTTTTATCCACAACATCGGCTATTTTCCCGATCTCACGTATATACGACTCAAAAAGAGCGTCGTATTCACCGGGATTAATATTATCGTTTCCCTCCTTTAATGTCAATATCCTGTAAAAAACAGACCTGTCTATTTTTATTTTATCCGGTATTTCCGCGATAACTTTCTTTTTTAAAGAAGGCGGTTTTTTTCCGTAGAGCCTTATAACACCTTTTATCAGCGCTATAAAAGTGGAAAGCGAATTTGTCAGAAGTTTTTTGACCTCATTTTTTTTACCGCCTGTCATAACATACGCCTGCCGCAGCCTTAAAATTTTTGACTTAAGCTCCCTTTCAAGCTCGAGCCTCAGGTTTTTGTTGTTAATCTTTATATTCTTAAAAACGTCCCTTCCGCAAACCACCCTGTGGTTCTCCTTTATATCGGAAAATTCCAGCGGGAACACATCGTCTGATTTGAGTATCCTGTCATGCGTGAAAATAAGGGGGACAGGATTGCCTTTCCTTACCCATTTTCGCACTGTTTTTGAAGTTCCCTTCATTCTTTTGAGGTCCAGTTTTTTTACAACGACCAGAGTATTGTAATCCGAGTCTTTGTACCTTTCACCCGTCGCGGCCGACCCGTATACAATAAACGACTCCAGGTTCGTGCCCAGCTGCTGCTTTATCTTATCCGCGAATTTTTCAAGTTCATTTCCCATAAAATGTTCCTCCGTAATATATTTATTTTACCAGCCCCCGGAAGCGCCGCCGCCTCCGCTTAAACCACCGCCGAATCCGCCACCGCCGAATCCACCGCCGCCAAATCCGCGGCCTCCGCCTCCGCCCATGAAAAACAAAAGCATCCACGGATGCCTTATGAATACCGGAATCATAAGCAGAAAAAAGATAAGGCCGAAAATCGACCTTTTACCGCGCCCCTCTGCCTGTTTACGTTCCGGCGCGTAGTTCCCCGTGAGCTCGGCGCCCGCGTCGCTGGCTATTATAGCGGCAATGTTCAGCACCCCGGAAATAATACCGCCCGAATAATCCCCTTCTTTAAAATAAGGAGTCATTGCTTGTCTTATTATTCTGCCGGCCATGGCGTCCGGAACCAGCGGTTCTATCCCGTAGCCGGTTTCTATCCTCGCTTTCCTGTCATTTAACGAAACAAGGACCATAACCCCGTTATCTTTTTCTTTTTTTCCTGTTCCCCATTGTTCAAAAAGCCTGTTTGTAAAATCATCTATATTGTTTCCTTCAAGTGATTTTAAGGTAACCACGGTTATTTCAGCCGAAGTTTTCTCCTCCAGTTCGCCTATCAGAGATGAAAGTTTTGCCTCTGCCCCGGGCTCCATAACAGACGCGTAATCATTTACCCATCCCGAAGGGGAAAGTTCGGCGGGCTCAAGGCCGAAAAGAAAAGAAAAAACAAAAATAAAAACAAAAATAAAAAAGATTTTATTTACAAAACGGCCCCGGCCGTGGTTCCGCGTTCTTAAAAGCATCAGCCAAAAACCGTCCAGTCTATGCCCGGAAAAATATTGTCTTTTCTTTCCATTTCTTCGAGGTATTCGAAATCCTCATTACCCTGTTTCAGCATTTCATAAAGGGCCGTAAACCTCGATATATGATTTTTTGTCCTTTTTACGGCGTAATCTACCATGGTCTGTGTTTTCATAATAAAAGCCCAGTCGCTGGACTGCGCCAGAAGCACTTCTCTCGCCGCCTGTTTTAACGCTCTTTCCCTGAACTCATCGAGGGGGCGGCCTTTGAAAATTTCCGTAAGCTCCTTCATTCTTTCCGCGGCCTTATGGAGATGTTTATAAACCCAGTCGTTAGCCCCGTTGAGCCAGAATTCGGAATAGCCCTTGTACCCCCAGCTCGACGCGGAAGGGGTAATCACCTGGTTTTTGGGGTATTTTTCAAGGTACTCAGGAGGTGTTATAGTTTTTATTTTATCCTGGTCGTAAAAAATCTTCCGCAACAGGAAGTCCAGAAAACTCGGCCCCTCGTACCACCAGTGGCCGAAAAGCTCCGCGTCATAGGGAGCCGCGATTAAGGGCGGCCTGTTCATCTTCGTGCTCAGATACTCCGCTTGTTTTTCCCTGTTGAACATAAAATTACCCGCGTGATTCGCCGCTTTATCCATGGCTTCCCGCGGGTCATACGGCGCTTTTTCCGAAAGGCCGGCTTTGCCTGTTATTTTATAATATTTAATACCCGTATTCATCCTTATGCCGCTCTCATGAATGTATGGTTTTATATAATCGTAATCCAGGTCATAACCGACATCCCTGTAAAATTCCCTGTACGCGAAATCACCCGGGTAACCTTCTTTCGCGCTCCATACCTGTTTTGACGAATCCGCGTCCCTGCCAAAAGCGGCAACTCCGGATTTACAGAATACCGGGGCGAATATCCCGTACCTTGGCCCGGGCGAACCGTAAAGAATCCCGTGGGTATCGGTTATAAAATATTTTATGCCGTGTTTTTTCAGTATTTCATCATGGCCCGGCACATATCCGCATTCAGGAAGCCATATACCCCGCGGTTTCCTGCCAAAATGTTCTGTATAGCTGTCAACGGCTGTTTTTACCTGCGCGTTAACCTCGTTTTCAGTGAGCATGAGAGGAAAAAATCCGTGCGTCGCCCCGCATGTAATAATCTCCAGCTTACCCGCGTCCTGTATCTGCCTGAACCCCTCGATTATGTCCCGGTTGTACTTTTGCTCGAGCATATGGCGGGCATGATGGAACTTTTCCCTGTACATAACCGCGACCCTGTTGAAATCCGGCTCAAACTTTGTCCGGGTAACCTCTTTTTCGATTAATCCTATCATTTTGTTTATATACCGAAGGTAACGTTCCTGAAGCAAAGGGTCCTTCAGCATGGAAACAAGGGGCGGCGTAAAGGACATTGTTACCCTGTAATCTATATTTTCCTCTATAAGTTTGTTAAATACGGTAAGAAGGGGAATATATGTCTCGGTTATCGCCTCGTGGAGCCAGTATTCCTCCATTGGGTCGTTGTATTCAGGGTGCCTTACAAACGGAAGGTGCGCGTGCAAAACAAGCGCCAGATAACCCCTGGGTTCTCTCATATTATCCACTTTTAACCGGTTTTTCTTTCGATATTAAAATTTATCACTATTTTTTCCTTTTTATCCCCTGACGTCGCCTCGAGGGGAATCTCCATCATTCCGTCATTAAGCTTAAAGCGCAGGGAAAAAGTCCCGTCAGGATTTAGTTTTATATTTTCGTTTTTTACCTTAAGCGCGGCGTTTTTTTCAGTGGCTCCGTAAAGCACAAGTTCAGTATCCGCTTTCAGGAAAAACCCTCGTGGTTTCACGAGTTCGGCCGAAGAGAAACTGCTTATCACATCCGAGCCCATTTCTATTTCCCTGTTTAAAATATCGGAAGTTCCTCCCGGCTCAGGCCTTCCGGACACCCTCAATATCTCATCAAAATCCTCGTCCATTTTCATCCACTCTTCGTCAGTTACGGCGGAAACATTGTCAGAAGGAGTGGACATCGCGTTTGACCGGGCAATCATTAAAAAATCGCCTGTTTCTGTTTTAAAACCCAGGTCCGCGAGATAATCCCTGCCTGCCTCCCATACGTTTATATACCAGTTATTCGCGTCCCCGCTGACATCTATATCCATGGTTTTGTGCGCGTTAACGCCGTTGAATTTTATGTCCGTTATGTCGTATACACGCAGAACAAGTGTATACGCGCCTTTTTCTCCGGCGGTATCTGCCTTCTTTTCCATAAAATCCGGCGATATATCCCAGTAAGCGTAGCACCAGTATGGGTCCCTTGCCATAAGTGTAAGCCTGTTGTCATAGTACTTTTCCGGCAGCTCGGTTTCCTTCCTTTCCGGCTCTTTTGTCTCTTTTTTATCCCCGCCCTGCGGCGCGTAAAATTTGGCTGCTTCCATTTTTGCTTTTTCAGCATCCACAGTTTCCGGGGATTTCTTAACCGGCTTTTTTACCGCTCTTTTTTTTCGGGCGGTTTTTTTTACGGGCTTTTTCTTTACTGCCGTTTTTTTCTTTTTAACCGGCTTCTTTTTTGACTTTTTCTTTGCCGTCTTTTTTGTTGTTTTCTTCTTTTTAACGGGCGCTTTTTTCTTCTTTACAGCCTTTTTTTTCTTTTTCACTTCTCTGGCCATTTTAACTGCCCCCTTATGTTTGTTTTCGAAATTTTTTTCGTCCTGTAAATTCTGAGTAATAAGTATTAAAAAAATATTATTTTATACAATTTTTAACAGAATTATATCAGAGAATTAAAAACCGTTGTCTGTATATTATCCGGTATGGCAATTAACTTTTACTGCTGAGGCGGCTGCTCCTGCTCCCTGGCCCTCATGGAATCCTGTAAAATCTGATTAAGGTCTTTACCGGGTTTGAATTTAACCACTTTTTTCGGAGGAACTTCGACTTTTTCCCCTGTCTTGGGGTTGCGCGCCAGCCTCCCTTTTCTTTCTTTTACTGAAAAAGATCCAAGGCCGGTTAATGAAACTTTTTTATTGTCTTTCAGCGCGTCCTGAGATATACTTACGAACTGATCCAGGACTTTTTCAATATCTTTTTTTGGCAAAGCAACATTTTCCCCGATCCTGTCGACCATCTCTATTTTTGTCATAACACTATTCCCTCCTTCCCTTTATTAGATTCATTAAAATCAATATAGCAAAAAAACCCTTGTAAGTCAAGGCTTTTTTATAACATTGTCAACGCCAAATAGAAATGTCCGCTTTTTCGCTAAATAGAAATGTCCGCTTT
>CAZHOD010000010.1:12137-17221 GCA_964534075.1 uncultured Spirochaetia bacterium | reverse complement strand
TAACTGAAACAATAACCGAAACAACTACTGAGACAGTTACAGGGACTATAACAGAGACCGTGACTCAAACCACGACGCAGACCGCCACAGAGACAGTTACTCAAACCATAACAGGAACGATTACTCAAACAGTGACTCAGACCAATACATCAACACCGACAACAACAGAGACACAAACGCAGACAGTAACAGAAACCGCGACAGAAACAACATCGCCTACAATTACTCAAAGCAGCACACAAACCGTTACTGAGACTGTTACTGAAACAATTACAGAGACAGTTACACAAACGGCAACGGAAACAATTACAGAAACTGTTACCGAAACTGTTACGGGGACGATAACCGAAACGGTAACAGAAACATCAACAGAAACTGTCACGGAGACCGTAACTGAAACCGTTACCGAAACAACAACAGAAACCATCACAGAGACCGCAACCGAAACAGTAACAGAAACAGCGACGCAAACCGTTACTGAGACAATAACAGAAACCATAACAGAGACAGCAACACAAACCATCACAGAAACGGTAACAGAAACTGTAACTGAGACGATAACTGAAACTGTGACAGAAACAATAACTGAGACTGTTACTAAAACAATAACGGAAACAGTGACTGAAACCGTAACAGAAACCGCAACTGAAACAACAACACAAACTATCACGGAAACTGTAACAAAAACTATTACACAGACCGTTACAGAGACTATGACTGAAACTGTGACAGAAACGGCAACTGAGACTTTTACACAGACCATGACCGAAACTGCCACGGAAACAAGTACACAAACGGCAACAGAAACTTTTACAGAAACCATAACAGAAACAGTCACTGAAACAATAACAGAAACCGTAACCGAGACAGTCTCTCCTTCGCCTACGGTTACGGCGAGCGTTACGCGGACAGTGACAAAAACAGCAACAGCGACAGTAACTGAAACCGTGACTGAAACGGCAACCGAAACCGTTACAGAAACAGTGACTGAGACTATAACTGAAACTACAACAAAGACCGTTACCGAGACGATATCTCCAAGTATAACTGAGACAGTAACAAAAACTGTAACCAAAACAATAACTCAGACTGTAACCGAGACAAAAACACAAACCGTGACGCCGACTGTGACAGGGACGATAACAGAGACAGTTACCCCGACAACAACAGAAAAGGACACAAAGACAATAATACCTACTTCGACAAGCTCAGTAACTCAAACTGTTACTCAAACAGAAACTTCTTCCGTTACCCTGACGGTTACAAGCACAGCTACCGAATCCAACACACAAACTATTACCAACACAGTTACACAAACAATTACCGAAACTATAACAGAGACTCATACCCCGACACCTTCTGTAACAGAGACTGTGACCGGGACTATTACAGAAACCGCATCTCCGTCAATAACGCAGACCGTAACATCTTCGACTACGCCTTCTATTACATTCACCGTAACGCCAACAAACACGCTAAGTGTAACCCCTACAAACACAAGCTCAGTAACCGAGACTGTTACAGAAACTGTAACTCTTACGGTAACACAAACCATAACGCAGACAGAGACACAGACACAGACACAGACACAGACCATGTCGCCTACAGCAACACAAACCATCACAGAGACAACTACACCGACTAATACTGAAACAAATTCCGTTACATTTACTGTAACCGGGACGGCGACTATGAGCATAACACCTACAGTTACACTGACTGTAACGGCATCCATAACAGGAACCGTGACCAAAACAATAACAAACACCTTTACCCCGGCGGAGACAGACACAATGACTTCCACTATAACGCCGACAGGGACACAAACAAATACTGTCACAGGTACTTTCACATTTACGCGAACATGGACGCCTACAAATACACCGTCACCGACATATACAGGGACACAAACTTATACATACACTATTGCGCCTTCATATACATTTACTTCGACACTTACGGGGACACCGACATTTACATATACAGTAACCCTTACATATACATTGACAGAAACGCCCACGCAGTCTGAAACACATACAATAACTTTTACACCTACAACAACCATGACGCCGACTATTTCACCCACATGGACCGCGTCGCCCGAGCCGGATATCGACACAGTTCTTGACCGCAATTACGTGGATGTGCGGCAGGGAGAAACAGTGAATATCAGCGTCAAAACCGAGCCGGGAATCGATGTGAAAATTAAGATATATAACCTTACAGGCGAAATTTTGCGTACAATGGAATACACGACAAGTATAAACGGATGGAACAAAATCAACTGGGATGTGAAAAACGAGGCGGGCAATTACGTGGGAAGGGGCCTTTATTTTGTGTATATAATAAGGGAAGATAGCGGAGCGCAGGTAAGAAGGCTGTATGTTGTTAAGTGACAGCTGTTAAGGGAAATGTTTAAATGTACAAGATATAAGATATAAATAGAATTAAAAAGCAAAAAGTAAAAGCGCAAAGCAAAATTTAAAATAAGAGAAAAGCAGGGACATGCCTACTGAGCAGTTATTTGAGTTTAAAATATTAAAATCCCAAAAACCAGTTGACATATTGAATATTTTATGTAAAATATCAACACTATTAATATAACACCTTAATGTGAAGGTGTTTTTTTTATTTATATATAAGGAAGAAAAGGCTTATAATAAGGCGCTCATATAAAATGAGCGCGGGCGTTACAGCTCAGCATAGCGCGGCCTTGCGGCCGAGAACTGAGCTACCTTGAAGAAATATAGTTTTTATAGAGTTAGTCTATGCGTTACGCGCAATGCGTTGTATACTGTGCTTATCAGGTGGGCCGGTAGCTCAGTTAGGTAGAGCATCGCCCTTTTAAGGCGACTGTCGAGCGTTCGATTCGCTCCCGGCTCACCAGAAATTTTCACAAAGTGAAAATTTTAGAGCAATTATTCAGCAAGCGAATGATTTTCCTCTGCCTGAAAGGGAGAGGGGATAATGTTGATAATACGGAGGTTAAAATAAAATGTACGCTATAGTTGAAATCAGCGGGAAACAGTATAAGATTACTGAAGGTTCTGTTATAAAGGTGGATAAAATTAAACAGGGGAATGGAGGAGTCAACCTGGACAGGGTTTTGCTTCTCGTAAGCGAAAATGATATTAAAGTGGGGAGCCCTGTGCTTGAGAACGTGAAAATTACGGCTGAAATAGCGGATAAGGAAGTTAAAGGCGATAAGGTTGTTGTTTTTAAGTGGAAAAGAAGAAAAAATTACAGAAGGAAACAAGGGCACCGGCAGAAATATTCAAGGCTTATAATTAAAAAAATAGAGGAATCAAATTAAATAACGAACCAAAAAGGAAAGGTGATAAAAAATGGCGCATAAAAAAGGAATGGGAAGTTCCAAAAACGGGCGGGATACCGCGGGCAGAAGGTTAGGAGTAAAAAGGCACTCGGATAATATAGTTAAGCCGGGCATGATTATTCTCAGGCAGAGAGGCACAAAAATAAAACCCGGGTTAAATACAGGTATGGGAAAAGATCATACAATATTCGCCAAAATACAGGGCAAAGTTAACTTTAGAAAAACGAACGGAAACAAAACAGTAAACGTTACGCCTGTTTAATTCAAAATCCCGTATTATAAAATCTCAGAATAATATAAATCGCAAAAGGTCTGTCGATTTTATGATATACTGTATTTGGTTTTTACAGGTATGGAGGTTTTTCCGGAGAAATTTAACTTATTTCCCGGGTTTTTAGCGCAGATGCCGGGCAGGCGGGGAGAAATAGTTTGTTTATTGATTACGCTGAAGTAAAGGTAATATCGGGCAAAGGCGGAGACGGCGCCTCTTCATTCAGGAGGGAGAAGTTTGTTCCCAAAGGCGGCCCTGACGGCGGCAACGGGGGAAAAGGGGGAAGTGTTATTTTCGAGGCGGATAAACAGCTTTCTACTCTTGTTGACGTGCATTTTAAAAAAACATACAGGGCCAAAGGCGGGGAAAAAGGCAAAAAATCCAATATGCACGGGAAAAATGCCGAAGATTTCATTGTCAAAGTGCCCTGCGGTACGGTTATAAGGGAAAAAGGCACGGGAAATATAATAAAAGATCTTGTCGATGAGGGTGAAAGGGCTGTAGCGGCAAAAGGGGGGAAAGGCGGAAGGGGAAACGCCACTTTTAAGACTTCCACAAGGCAGGCGCCCCGTTTTTATGAAAAAGGGGAGCCGGGCG
This sequence comes from uncultured Spirochaetia bacterium, assembly GCA_964534075.1. Classification (GTDB taxonomy): domain Bacteria; phylum Oederibacteriota; class PGYV01; order PGYV01; family CAYTNY01; genus CAZHOD01. The sequence continues at coordinate 13,019 of CAZHOD010000010.1, read as the reverse complement.
AGGAAAAAGAAATAGTACTTGAGCTGAAAGTACTTGCTGATGCGGGGCTTATCGGAATCGCAAATGCCGGTAAATCCACCTTTTTATCAAATGTATCAAACGCGAAACCAAAGGTCGCGAATTATCCGTTTACCACACTCGCGCCTGTACTGGGCTATATAAAAATCAGCGACACCGATGCTCTTGTGATAGCCGATATACCCGGCCTTATAGAAGGGGCATCCAACGGCAGGGGCCTTGGGACGGATTTTTTGAGGCATATCGAAAGAATCGGGATTTATATACATATAGTCGACCCGACACAGGGTGACGCGCTTGAGAATTTCGATATTATAAACAATGAACTTAAATTTTATGATGAGGGCCTGATTAAAAGGCCTCAGGTAGTGGCGGTTAATAAGTGCGACCTTCTGACAGAAAAGGAAAAAAAACATATAAAAAATGAGTTTTTAAAAAGGAAAATAAAGCCGGATTTTATTTCGGCACGCAATGGAATCGGGCTGGAAAAAATCATTAATAAAGTATATAATAAAATGAAAACAGCGCCGAAAATTCAAAAAACAGAAAAACCCGGTATTGAAGTAAAGCAGGAAAAAATAGAGCTTAAAAAGCTTGAAAAAGGTGTTTACCTGTTTGAGAATAAAAAAACAGAAAAATACGCAGCAATGCTGGACTTTAATAATCCCGAAACAAATGAAGTTTTTCGCAGGTTTCTTAAAAGAGAAGGGATAGATAATTTTTTGTCGCAAAAAGGGGTAAAAGAAGGGGATATAGTGGTTATAGGGGAGAGGGATTTTGTTTACAGGGAAGAATAAGCAAGCAAGTGATTAAATAAGTGAAAAGATAAACGCGTAAAAGGGGAACAGTATGTATAAAAGAATA
>CAZHOD010000010.1:10498-12127 GCA_964534075.1 uncultured Spirochaetia bacterium | reverse complement strand
ATACTTAAAAAAGTCGGGACAAACCTTATATCGGATGATAAAGGTATAAGAAAAGATTTTTTAAAATCATTTGTCAAACAGGCTGTTTTTTTGTATGAAAAGGGAATAGAAATAATAATTGTTTCTTCCGGGGCCATAGGTACCGGGAAAAAGCGGTTGGGAATAACGAAAAAGTCCATGTCTCTTCCCGAAAAACAGGCTGTGGCCGCCGTAGGGCAGATTGTGTTGATGCAGGAATATAAACAACTTTTCAGGGAAGCCGGTATACCTGTGGCGCAGGTGCTGCTGGACCACGATGATGTCCGGCACAAGGATAAAAATATAAACGCGAGAAACACACTTTCAAAGCTGCTTGAATGGCGGGTAATACCAATAATCAATGAAAATGATACAGTCGCTACGGACGAAATTAAATTCGGGGATAATGACGAACTGGCAGGCATTGTTTCCGGCCTGGTAAACGTAAGGTTCGCCGTAATACTTACCTGTGTAGACGGAGTGTACAATAAAAATCCGGATAAAAATAAAGGCGCGGAAATAATTGATTATATTGAAAATGTCCAGACCGTGATAAAAAAACTTGAATTAAAGGGAAAAACAGGCTGCGGAAGAGGAGGGATGCTTTCAAAGCTTGAGGCTGCCAGAAAATTTAATTACCTGGGAGTACCGCTTGTTATAGCAAACGGTAACAGAAAAAACGTCCTTTGCGAAGCCGTGGAGAGAACCGGTGACGACAGGGGAATAGGGACCTTTATAGAAAGCAAGCGGACAAAAATAGAGGGCAGGAAAAAATGGATACTGACTTCCCTTAAAACAAAAGGTTTTAATGTTGTAGATGACGGCGCGGCCGAATTCCTTTACCAAAAGGGAAAAAGCCTTCTTGCCGTAGGGGTAAAGGATATATCCGGGGATTTTGGGTTTGGTGACGCGGTTGAAGTTGTCGATAAAAAAACCGGAAAAATAGGAAAAGGCATTACAAATTATTCATCAAAAGATTTGCGGAAAATAAAGGGCAAAAATACCGGGGAAATTAAAAAAATTGCCGGGACAGGGTTTTACAAAGAAGTTATCCACCGCGATAATATGTTTATATATAAATAATTAAACCTGAAATTAGCGCCGCGGATTGAAATTTAAAGTTAAAAGCGGCTAAAGAGAAAGTTTTTTACTTACCAATAGTTCTTTTTTTATATTTTTTCCTTTTTTTTGCCCGATTATGTTTATATACAAATGGCTGTTTTCCAGTTCGCGGACAACATATTTAAAATTCCACCCGTACATACGGGAATTGCCTTCAATAAAATCCGGACGGCCCGCGTCTTCATAACCGTGAACCGCTTTTATAAAGGCGGAATCAAAAGACAATTCCTGCCGCACTTTTTTTTCATACCCGGCTGCTTTAAACTGCTGCGACAGCCCGTAAAAGAAAATACACAAAGAATTCGATATGACGAGAATAAAAAGAAAAAAAAGTATTTTTTTCACCTGGTAAAAACCTCCGGGGTACCGGGAATTACAGCTGCCATTTTTTCTGTCCTGAAGGTATAGGAAAACCGGCCAAAGAGTGTGCTTTTTTCTATGTTAAAAAAATGTCCGCCGTGCATAAACCGGAATTCTTTTATGTTCTTG
>CAZHOD010000010.1:0-10488 GCA_964534075.1 uncultured Spirochaetia bacterium | reverse complement strand
CATAAAAAGTGCGGTGTTTTCTGAAACTTGAAGAAGAAGGGTAGAGTGAGAACATAAGATTGTCTTCCCGGTAAATAACCGCCACATGGTCATAGAGGCCGGGTATCAGCGTGTTTCCGCTGTTTATTGCCGGCAGCCTGAACAGGACGGTATTTTCATCCGGCGAAAGATTTTTGTATTTTGATGGGCAAAAAGCGCTTAATTCCCACAAATTTTTCATTTTGGTTTTTATGTAAGAAAATTGATTTAGCGCGGTTATTTTACAAAAATAAAACACAAAAAGCGCCTGTAAAATAAAGGAAACAGATAAAATGAAAATTATTATTATTTTATTCCGGGAAGTCATTTCCTGACCCTGGCGTCGAGAAGTGTAGTGAAACTTATTTTTGAAAAAGGCCGCCTGTAAATATCTATTCGCAACTCTTTCAGGGAGATTTTATCGCCGGCTTTGAGGCATGACACTTTACCGTTAATAATGGGATTGTTTTCCAGCGGATTATTACCGAGGTAAACCGGTATTTTAAGGGTTTCTCCTTTTGTTATCAGGTGAGGCATTGTCCTGAAAAAAGCAGCCTGGCTTTGAGCAAAATCAATACTAAGCCTTTTATAATATGAGTCGACCGTCATATACAGGCCTGCTGCCAGCAGGAGCAGGGATATTAAGAGTATTACAATCAAAGGATTGCGTATTTGTTTCATCCCGGGATCCCCCTCCCGAGGCTGTTGCTGATATCCGTGAAAACAGTAGGGGAATACCCGAGGTAAAACATACGTATTATACCGTGTCTTCCTATTAAAATCACCGTAACTTTATTAGTTGTGTTTTCTATGTAAGGTATATTTTTGTAAAGGGCGCGGTGTTTTAATCCGACTTTCTTCGTCATTTCCTCAATAATGGCATAATTTCCCGATTTGTGTATGTTAAACCATAAAACACCCGGGTTATTTGAGATAAATCCGGGAAATTTTATGGAAAACAGTTTTTTGAATGAATTGGACTGAGAATTGTTGAAAGTAAATGACAATATCACGGATTCGTTGCCGATTATGTCATAAAGCCTGTACACCCGGGAATTTTTTGTGCCCAGGGTAAAATCTTCCGCTTGTACACCGGCTTTGAACAGCTGCGTCGCGCCCCGGTTGCGCTTAAAAAATTTACCGTATAAAAAAACAGATGTAACTGCTGTTGTCAGAATTATCAGCAAAATAACAGTTTTTTTCATAAGCTACTTTCCTATACAAAATTTTTTAAATATTTCCGACAGAATTTCATTGTTTGTTATATCGCCGGTTATCTCTCCGGTATAATCGGCGGCTTCTTTTATATCGGCCGCAGCCATTTCAATCCCGATATTTACGTTTGCAAGAGCGTTTCTGACAAGCCTTAAAGCTTTTACAAGGCTTGTTTTATGCCGGATATTCGAAATAAATATGCCCTTTGTTTCCGGAGAAAAACCTCCGGATATTATAATATTTTTTATTTCGTTTGTTAAGGCGTCAATTGATATTTTTTTAAGAGCGGAGACAGATATTACTTTATGCCCGGGTTTCAGGCTCAAAAAATCCACCAGTGTTTCCCGGCCAAATGCGGGCTTTAAGTCGCGTTTGTTTACGGCAATAACAGTTTTTTCTTTATTGCAGAGGGAAAATATTTCCCGGTCTTCGCCTGTAAGAGGCGCGGAGCCGTCGACAAGAAAAACAATAATATCCGAATTTTTAACGGCCGTTTCTGTCCTTTTTATTCCTTCTTTTTCGATTTTGTCCCCGGCTGCCCTTACGCCCGCCGTATCTATGATTTTGAAGGGCAGGTTTTCTATTGTTATGTTTTCCTCGATTGTATCCCTGGTTGTACCGGGGATATCGGTTACTATGGCCCTGTCCCTGGAAAGCAGTGTGTTAAGCAGGCTGGATTTGCCGGTATTGGGTTTCCCGGTTATTGCCAGGCTGAATCCGTTTTTTAGTTTAATACCGGTATCGGCGTTTTCTATAAGCCGCTCAATTGAGGAAAGTATATTTTTGAGTTTTTTTTCAGCGTCCCCTTTATTTAAAGGGCTTATACCTTCATGCCCGAAATCTATTTCCGCTTCCATAAGGGAAAGAGCCTCAATTATTGAAGAACGTAGTTTTTTTACGGCTGTTTTTTCCGCGCCGTCAAGCTGGTACAGCCCGATTTCCAGGGCGGCGCCGCTCTCCGCCCCAATAAGATCGGCCACGGCTTCCGCCTGTGAAAGGTCGATTTTTCCGTTTAAAAACCTTTTTTTTGTAAATTCTCCGGGCTCCGCCGGCCGGCAGCCTTTTTCAGCCAGAAGGGATATAATTTTAGAGCCTATAAGGGGATTGCCGTGATGGTGTATTTCAGCCATATCCTCGCCGGTGTAGGAATGAGGTGATTTAAAAAAGACGAACATTATATTATCTATTTTTCCTTCGGGTCCGTAAATTTCGGCAAAATACATTTTCCCGGGGGTTATATTGTTCATATCAATAGGTTTGCCTTTAAGGAAAATTATCTTTTCGGCTGTTTCGGATGTTTGTTTTCCGGACAGGCGTATAATACCTACAGCGCTTTTTGCCGGGAAAGTCGCCGGCGAGGTTATTGTGTCTTCCCGGTTTTTCATAATAGAGGCGTAATTACTACCTTTTTATAAGCGCCTTTGCCCACACTGAAGGTTTTAAGAGAATCTATCGATGTTATTTCTTCATGTATAAGTTTTCTTTCATAAGAGGGCAGAAAGTCCGTAATGACTTCCGTATTGTTTTCCGCGGCCTTTTCCGCCAGCGATTTTGAAAGCTGTTTGAGATGGTTTACGCGCTTTTCCCTGTAGGAATCCACGTCTATTATCAGGGGCACGTGTTTTTTCAGTTTTTTATCGGTTGTTATTGACAGCAGATACTGAAGCGCCAGCAGGTTCTGGCCGTTTTTACCGATTAATAGCCCGTCCTTATTTGGGGTTGAAATTCTGAGAACAGCAGCTGTGCCTTCGGTATCGGTGGTTATATCAAAACTGTAAAAACGCATGAGAGAAAGCAGTTTTGAAAGTACGGATTTCGCGTATTCTATATCCTGTGATTCAGGAGGGGTTTGCCGTGTATCCGGCTTTGTTTTCATTAGTAGTTCTACTGTATACTCTTTTTTATCGGTAAAAATCTTTTCATTTATAAGGTTTACAAGTACAGATTCCAGGGGGAGGTTGTTCTCCTCCATATATTTTTTAACTGCTGTTGATACAGCGGGAGCGGTTTTCCTTTCTCCGTGCATTTGAAAAATACCTCCGGTTCAATTTCGCGGAAAAATGTTCCGCCGCGGTAAAGTATTCAGGTTTTTGATTTATTCACAAAAACCTGTTGTATTATCGCGAGTACGTTTGACATACCCCAGTATAAAAGCAGCCCGGACGGCCATGAAAAAGCCAGGAAAGTAAGAAAAACAGGAAGGCCGTACAAAAATATTTTCTGCTGAGCGCCGCTGCCCATGCCCGCGGTTGAGGCCTGCGACATTTTTTGCTGCAGGAACATTGTCGCGCCCATAAAGACGGGGAGAATGTATAACGGGTCAGGCCGTGAAAGGTCCTGAATCCACCAGATAAAAGACGCGCCTTTTAGCTCGACCATGTTTATCAGTGTCTGATAAAGCGCTATAAATATCGGGAGCTGAAGCAGCATGGGCAAACAGCCGCCGAACGGGTTTATTTTATATTCCTTGTAAAGTTTCATTGTTTCCTCATTCATTTTCTGAGGGTCGTCTTTATAAACTTTTTTCAGGGTCTCCATCCGCGGTTTTATTATGCTCATTTTCTGCTGTGTTTCTTTCATATGGCGGTAGCTGTTATGCGATGGCCACCAGAGCAGGAGCCTTATCAGGAGAGTAAGGATTATTATGGCAAAGCCGTAATTGTGGGTCAGTTGATGTATGAAGTCAAGGGTATAAAACATCCATATTCCCAAAAATCGTATCCAGCCCAGTTCTACGACCTCTTCCATATTGAGTTTTTTCAGCCTTTTATATTCCTGGGGGCCGATGAAAGAAGCGACAGAAATTGCCTTGCTGCTGTTTTCGTTTACAAAAAGGTCTTTGATGTATACATCAAGATAAGTGAATCCCCCGGTATTTTGCCTGATGTTTATGTTTTTATAATCGCCGGTGGAATCGAATATAAAAGAAGACATGAAATAAAGGTCCTTGAACGCGGCCCAGCCGGGCTTGCCCCCGACGGGTATTATTTCGTCTTTTTTCGCTTTAAGGTCGATGTCTACTGTCTTCACGTCATCGCCTTCTTCGGGATAAACTATTTTATTAAACTGATAAAAACCGTCCTTGTGTTTTTCGACATCCGCCGGTAAAAAGTGTATGTTCGGGCCCCATGTAATCCGCAGTCCGGTAAAAGCCACGGCGCGGCCGGTATTATTGGAAAATTTAATTTTTGAATCCAGAAGGTAAGAGGCGGGAGAGAGCGAATATTCCCGGATTACTGCCAAACCGGGTTTTAATGTTTTTTTGAATGTTATGGTTTCTTTTCCTTCTGTTTCCGAAGTGCCCGCGTATTTCCATGTCGTATCGGCCAGTTCGTACTCCGGGGAGGAAACCCGGTGATAAGTATAGGATGATTTATTCGGGATAAGTTCGAGAAATTCTTTTTTATCTTTTTCCGAGGAAGTGTCGGAATATTTTTTGAGCCCGCAGCTTTTTATGACAGCGCCTATGCTGGAAAAGGTTATTTTGACCAGGCTGTTTTCCAGGGTATATTCGTGTTCGGGAAGGGATTTAATTTTTGCTTTTTTGTTCATTTTCTGCGCAAAGTCCTTTTTTCCCGGCTCAAACGGCTTTGTGGCTTCCGGGGCTATACCTTTTGCTTTACCGGCCTCAGAGGGCGTGTGTTGCCCGGAACCCGCCGTTTTCTGAGGCGTTTTCGGCATAAAAAGCATGTTATAACCAAAAAGTATGATTCCGGAAAGTGCTATAAATAAAATTAATCTCATGGAATTATTCTGCATTGTGGGCTCCTGCGCTGTTTTTGTATTTTCTTACCGGCCCGGGAACGGGGTCGTACCCGCCGGGATGGAAAGGGTTGCATTTTAATACGCGTATAATCGAAAGTGCCCCTCCCTTAAATAACCCGTGTATCAAAAAAGCTTCTTTTGAGTAATGGGAGCACGTAGGGTAGAACCTGCATGACGCCGGCAGAAACGGTGAAATAAACCTCTGGTAAAAGCTGATCAATCCGATAAAAAGGTATTTCATTTATTTACCACCAAAAAGTGTAATCAATTTTTCCTCAATTTGTTTAAATGTTTTAAGGCCCGCCAGGGGAGGCCTTGGTATTATAAGTACATCCTTATTCTTTAATTTATTTTTGTGTTTTTGAAAAGCGTAACGGATCCTTCGTTTATATAGGTTCCTGTCAACCGATTTTTTAACGGCTTTTTTACTTATGTTGGCGGCAAAGAGCCTGGTTTTGTCCGAATTTAGCGTATATACCAGAAAGTACTCGTTCCTTTTTTTTCTGCCGTTTTTTAATAAAAATTTTATATCCCCGGATTTCGGGTTTGTCCTGCCGATTATCAGGCCCTCCCTGGTGCGTCAATGGGTAGTGAGTTTTTTCCTCCCTTTTCTTCTCCTGTTTTTAATGGTCCTTTTGCCGACTTTGCTCGACTGCTTTTTTAAAAAGCCGTGTTTTTTCTTGGCCTTTTCTTTGTGAGGTTGATAAGTCCTTTTAGGCATTTGTTCTCTCCGGTAATGAAATAGTGTTTAAAATAGGGGTTATCAAAAACCTTAAAGATTATAAGGAAAAACCCGGATAAAGTCAAGGGGTAAATATTTGTTTGTAAACGCCAAATAGAAATGTCCGCTTTTTTTCGGGAAAAGCGCTGTTTTTAAAAATCGATGTGAAATACCGGTGATTTTTCCTTGAAAAATACAAAAATTGGGATAGTATATATAAAGATTTTTTACAGGTATATAATTCTGACATGGAGGTCGATAAATGGCAAAAAAGGAAATTAAGTTCGGTACATCGGGATGGAGGGGTATAATAAGCGATGATTTTACTTTTGATAATGTCAGGAAAGTGGCCCAGGCAATAGCGGATTTTATAAAATTACAAAGAAAGCTTAAGGGAAGGCCTGTTATAATAGGCGGCGACTCGCGGTTCCTTTCCGACAGGTTTTCGGCCGCGGCCGCGGGGGTTATGGCCGCTAATAAAATAAAGGCGCTTATTTGCGACAGGGATACGCCAACGCCGGTTATAGCGTTTGAAATAATAAGAAGGCGGGCGGCGGGAGGCATAAATTTTACAGCGTCGCACAACCCGCCGGAATACAGCGGTTTAAAATTTTCTCCTTACTGGGGCGGGCCGGCCGCGCCCGGGAATACAGAGGCGATAGAATCCAATATAAAAAAAGTAAAAAAAGCCCGGGATATGGATATTGAAAAAGCCGTATCCGCGGGTTTGATTAAGTATTTTGACCCGTCTCCTTATTATATCAGGAGAATAAAACAATTGGTGGATTTTAAGGTAATAAAAAAGTCGGGAATGAAAGTGGTCGCGGACCCGCTTTACGCCACGGGAAGGGGCTACCTCGACGGCCTGCTCAGGGCCGCGGGCGCTGATGTTACTGCAATAAACAGTGAAAGGGATGTGCTTTTCGGCGGGCTGCCGCCGGAACCCGCGGAAGAAAACGTAAAAGACTTAATAAAGGCAGTTAAGGTAAAAAAGGCGGCTCTCGGAGTCGCGACTGATGGTGACGCTGACAGATACGGCATTATAGATTCCGACGGGTCGTACATAGAAGCAAATAAGATACTTCCTCTTTTACTGGATTACCTTATGCGGACCCGAAAGTGGAGGGGGGCAGCGGTGCGTTCGGTAGCGACTTCTCATATGTTCGACGCTGTAGCGGGAATGCACGGGCTTAAACTGTATGAAACCCCGGTAGGGTTTAAATATATAGGGGAGATAATGCGGGCCGAAGATATTATAATAGGGGGAGAGGAGTCAAACGGCCTGACAATACACAGGCATGTGCCTGAAAAAGACGGGCTTATTGCCTGCCTTCTTGCCGTCGAAATGGTGGCAAGGGAGAAAAAAAATATAAGGACGCTTCTTAAGGATCTTGAAAAAAAGACGGGTAGATATTATACAGCCAGGAAAAATTACAGGCTCAACGAACAGAAAAAAAATAAACTGGCTGCAAAGCTTAAGAAAATTAATCTGAAAAAGATAGGGGAGCACCCGGTTAAGTCAGTCGATAAAAAAGACGGGTATAAATATTTGCTCGGCGGCGGCAGCTGGATAATGACCAGGTTTTCCGGTACCGAGCCTATAGTGAGGCTTTATGCCGAGGCAAAATCCGCGAAAGGTTTAAGGTCTGTCTTAAAAGCGGGGGAGAAATTGATTCTGTCCTGAGGCGGCTTCGTAAAAAAATTTGTTTTTGGAAATTCTGCCGAAGTGTTAGTCTTGTCTTACGTTAGTCTTGTTTAACAAAGTAAAGCTCAGCTCACTGTGTATAAAATGTGGAAAAAACTATTTTAAAAAACGGCAAAAAAAGCAAAAAATGAACAAAAAATGACGAAAAATAAACAAATACCCCAATAAATACATATAAATCTATTATAAACTGTTGACAAAAAAATTTTAATATATATACTACATATTGAAAAGATAAATTAGTTCTTATACAAGATATAGACAAACGGAAAGTTTCAAATAAATTAAATTCAAAGAAAGGGGGGAGAAGCGAATGGCCAAAAAGAAAGCTAAAAAGAAAGCCAAAAAGAAAGCTAAAAAGAAAGCCAAAAAGAAAGCTAAAAAGAAAAAAAAATAAGTCATTTTTTACAGTCAGCAAAAGGGGTAACATCAAAACAACGTGGGGCTCAGTTAAGTCCCACGTTGTTTTTTTTTGTGCGCTGAGAGAAAATTTGTGTTAAATTATTTACACTAAACCAGGGAAGGTAAAAAAATGGCAAAAAAATCAAAAAAGAAAAAAAAGCAGGATAACGGCAGCAAAAAAAACGGGATAATACTTCTTATAACTTCTTTGCTTGTTTTCATTTCTTTTATTACCACGGAGGGCAGGTCGGTACTGGGCCCGGTTGGCGAAATAATAGCAAGGCTGCTGTACCTTCCGGTGGGAAAGGCCGCGTATATAATTCCGTTCATAACGCTGTTCCTTTCCATCAATATTTTAAGGAAAGATTATAAATACCTGGAGACAAAAGCCGTTACCGGGTTTTTGATTTTTATGTTAGGCGCGTCTGTTTTTCTCGGGCTGATATGCAACACGCCGGAAAAAGAAATTTTTGTGCTGGACAAGGTGAGTGTTTTTTATTCAAGCCCGGAAATACGGGAAATGTGGAATGATATGCCGGAAAAAATCAGGATCATGAACCGCCACAAATTTTTTACGGCCGGTTACGCGGGCGAGTATTTCGCGGAATTCCTTTCAAAGTGGTTCCGGCCTTTCGGGGCCTACATTATGACGGCGCTTATAATAATTCTTTCCGTAATCCTGCTCGGTAAAGAAAAGATTATATTTAACGCCGCTGTTATGATCGCGGAGGCCGCGGCTGCCGTTGCTAAAGGAACGGCCGGGATAATTAAAATTATAGGCGGAGCGGCCGCGGATTTTTTTAGAAATTTGAGGCGGTATATCAGGGAATACAGGCGCGATAAAAAAATAAGGGAAAAAGAAACCGGAAACAATAAACAAAAAAAGGAAAAACCGGAACCCGTGAAACCCGGTTCAAAAGAAAAAGAGGCGCCCCCGAAAGACCCCGGGCCTAAGCACAAAGAAAAAAAGAAAAAAGAAAAAATAAATATAATAGGGCCGGAAGAAAGGCCTAAAAAACCCGTGGCAGTACAGTCCCTTGTAAAAGGGGATTATAAGCTGCCGTCAAGCGAACTTTTGAAGTCCGGAGATTCTGTCATAGAACCGGCTGATTATTCAGATGACGCCGAGCGCCTTAAAAAAACACTCAAGGATTTCGGAATAGCGGCCGAGGTCGTAAACGTTGTGGACGGCCCGGTTATATCCAGGTTTGAAGTAGAACTCGCCACCGGCGTTAAGGTTTCCAGAGTGGAGAACCTCACGCAGGACATAGCCCTCGCGATGACAGTTGAACAGGTGAGGATAGCCCCTGTTCAGGGAAAATCCCTGCTTGGTATAGAAGTCCCCAAAAGGGACAGGAAAATTATTTATCTCAAAGACATTATAGAGGACGAAAGTTTTTATAACGCGGAATCCCTCCTTTCGCTCGCCATAGGCAAGGACCTGGGCGGGAGGCCCGTGGTAGCGGAGCTGCAGGAGATGCCGCATTTGTTAATAGCCGGAGCCACGGGGTCGGGAAAAAGTGTCTGTATAAATTCCATTATTATGAGTATATTATTTAAGGCTTCTCCCGACGAGGTCAAGATACTGCTTGTCGACCCCAAAAGAGTGGAGCTCACTAATTACAGGGACCTGCCGCACCTTGTCGCGCCCGTTATAACAGACGCGAAACACGCTGCCTATGTATTAAAAAGGCTTATAGCGGAAATGGATTACAGGTATGACGTGCTTTCGGAGGAAGGCGCCCAGAACATAAATATTTATAACAAAATGGTAGAAGAATATAATGAGCAGGTAAAATCGGAAAAGGACGCGTCTGAAGAGGACCTTAAAAAAACGCTTCCTTATATAGTGCTTATTATTGACGAGCTTGCCGACCTCATGATGCTCGCGAAGGGGAGCGTGGAGGATTCCTTAAGAAGGCTCGCGCAGCTTGCCCGGGCAGTAGGAATCCACCTTGTGCTTGCTACGCAGAGGCCCTCTGTCGACGTAATAACCGGGGTTATAAAAGCTAATTTTCCCTCAAGAATAGCCTTTCAGGTTATGTCACAGGTGGATTCAAGGACAATAATAGACACAAAGGGAGCTGATTCGCTTCTTGGCAAGGGGGATATGCTTTACGCCCCGGCTGATGTGAACAAGCCGCTCAGGGGGCAGGCTGCTTTTGTGTCCCAGCAGGAAATTTCAAAGGTGGTGCATTTTATAAAAAAACAGAGAAAACCCGAAATATCCGAGGATTTTCAGATAAAAGATAAGGATAATATAGACCTCGACGCGATTGCCGCGGGAAAGGATACAAAAGATTCCGGCCTGCTTGAAAAGGGCGTGGAAATCGCGGCAGCGAGGGGAGAAATATCCACATCATACCTTCAGAGGAAACTGGGGATAGGATACTCAAAAGCCGCGCGGCTAATAGATGATATGGAGGAAAAAGGAATAATATCCCAGGCAGACGGAAATAAGCCGAGGAAGTATACAGGGGAATAAAATTAACAGCTGCTGAAAAATCAATTTATACTGCTGTTTACCGGCGGCATGCCGGCCTTTTTAACCTTATATAAATTTAAACTCTCATTGTAATACTTCAGTTACGGTAGGGGTATTATGGTTTTTGTAACCGCAGCCTTTCATGTCGAAGCTTAAAGTTTAAAGGTGAAAATTGAA
>CAZHOD010000009.1:9413-17379 GCA_964534075.1 uncultured Spirochaetia bacterium | reverse complement strand
AGCTACGGTTACAGGGACAGTAACGCAAACTGTAACGGAAACAATAACTCCTACAAATACCCCTACAATTACGCCCAGTGTTACGGCCACGGTGACTGCAAGCATAACGGCCACGAATACACAGACAATAACTGGAACAGTTACGCAGACAGCAACGCCGACAATTACAAATACAGTGACTCAAACGATAACACAGACAGTAACGGAAACAGTCACGGCCACAATAACTTCAAGCGCTACGCGGACTGTAACGGAAAGCGTAACATCCACAATAACGCCAACTTCGACAAGGACAGTAACAGAAACAAGTACGCCTACAGTTACACCTACGGCGACTGCGAGCATAACGCCGACGAACACACAGACAGTAACACCCACTTTTACAAGCTCAGCAACAGAGACAGTGACGCCTACAATTACAAATACAGTGACTCAAACGATAACACAGACAGTAACAGAAACAGTTACGCCTTCGGTTACACCTACGGCGACCGCGAGCATAACACCTACGAATACACAGACAGTAACTGAAACAATTACGCCGACAGTTACGGAAACCATAACATCCACAATAACAGAAACAGGTACGCCTACGATTACACCTACCGCGACATCTACAGTTACACTCACTGTGACCCCGACCGGCACGGCAAGTGTCACTCCTACGAATACACAGACAGTGACAGAAACAGTCACTGAAACAATAACGCCGACACCTACGGCAACGCCTACAGTGACGGAGACAGCAACAAATACAGTGACGCAAACAATTACGGAGACTGTTACGCGGACAGCAACACGGACAATTACGCTGACAATTACCCGCACAACAACCCCGACATCTACAGGTACAGCCACACGGACAGTAACGCGAAGTATAACGCCTACAATTACAAAAACAGCAACCCGTACTATTACTCTTACAATAACTCCTACGGTTACGCCGACTTATACAGGCACATTTACGGTTACCCGGACAACAACTCCGACTTTTACCCCTACCTTTACTGTTACCCCCACAAGGACACCGCCCATAGGCCTTGTCGCGATAGCGCCGGGACAGAGTTTTGTTAATACATCACCGGGATATACAGGCTCACCGGACACACAGGAGGCCGGAGTGCCCGTGACAATTACAGTGAGGGCTGTCGAGCAGAACAGCTGGACACAGTATCCTGTTTCAAATACAATTCATATAGAGTCTAACCAGCCGGCGTGGACAATAACCTCCGGCGATACATCTATGGCAGGCGGTGAGGCTGAATTTTACGCGCGGCTGCTTAAGCCGGATATTTTATACTCAATAACAGCTTCGGATATTTCAGGAAGCCTGGGCAGCGTTGTTACCGAACCTATCCCGGTAACTGTTTCTGCCTACGGCAACCTCGCGCTTACGGATTACTCGATTCCGGGATTAAGTACAGCGGTTTCCGGGCAGCAGGGAATAGATGTTATGTATTTTACAATAACCAACCCAAACGCATCCGGAGGGCCTGAATACAGGGTGAGGGGAGTTACGCTGGCCATAAGCGAAAGCTCTAATAATTATGTGGAAAGTGTTATAGTAAGCGATTCGTCAGGTTTCAGCACGGGGACAGCGTGGGGCAGTTCAAATACTGTTTTCGTGGATATGTATAATCCCGCTGACCCGGCCATTGCCGCGGGAAGCAGCAGGACTTATACTATTGGGATAAATATACGGCAAAACGCGGAGCAGGGAAGTTTTGATCTGTCTGTAATGGGACCTCCGGATGTTTATGTGGAAAAACTTAACGGCGCGAGGGTATATATAGAAGCGTCCGGGGAAGATTATCCATATAATACCGGGAAGATAAGGGTTGTGGAAAGAAATACGGAGATTACATTTTATAATTATCCCAATCCTTTCGCTGCAGGGAAAGAAACGACAGTTATTCAGTATTACCTGCGGGAGGATTCCGGTGTATCACTGGTTATATACGACCTTATAAGCAGGAGGGTTAAAACCATTCTGGAAAATGAAGCGCGGCAGGGCGGGGTTTTGTATGAATACAGGTGGGACGGAACAAACGACAGTGACAGGGTTGTTTTAAACGGTGTTTATTACGGGGTATTGACATTGGACAACGGCGAAAGATATACTACGAAAATAGCGGTTGTTAAGTGACAGCGGAGCTGTCATCGTGAGCCCGGCAGGGCGTAACGATACCTGTTTTTCGTCATCACGAGGAGCCCTGTACCACTCGCTGCCGTTCGGGTGCAGGGGGACGGCATTCCAAGAAAAGTAAGGATATTATTATGGCAAAAAAAATTATAGCAAAGAACAGAAAAGCGTATCACGATTTCCGGATATCGGAAAAATTCGAGGCAGGCATAGAGCTGAGAGGGACAGAAGTGAAATCCATACGCGCGGGAAAGGTGAACCTGCTCGACGGGTTTGCCCGGGTAATGAAAGGGGAGATATTCCTTATGAATATGCATATCAGCCCTTATGACCACGGCAATATACATAACCATGACCCTCTGCGTACAAGAAAACTTTTGATGCATAAGAAAGAAATAAACCGGCTCATCGGAAAAATATCTCAAAGAGGGCTCACTCTTGTGGCTCTTTCTGTTTATTTGAAAAGGGGCAAGGTAAAAGTCGAGCTCGGCCTGGGGAAAGGCAAGAAACAGCATGACAAGCGTGAGACAATAAAAAAGAGGGATGTTGAAAGGGAGGAAAGAAGATACAGGCTTAAACTGTAGAGTGAAAACCGTAAATTGTAAACCAAAGTTTAAATATGATTTAAAATATCGTCTTTTTATCGCTATCCCGGAATTCACTTAATTCTATGATTACAAAACCCTTTTTGCAAAAATATTTTAAGTGCCGCCGCCTTTTCTAGGCGTGTGCCGCAATTAAGCGGCAAATGATATAAGGGGGTATATCTAGAGGAGTGAGGCGGCGGCACATATGATAACGTATAAAGGAGTAACATAAAAAAAGCTTAATTTTAAACCTTTTTCCCGCTTCACTCTGTTCTGGCTTATAATAACCTGAGCCACCAAAACTCTCTATACTAAAAATATATAATAAAATAAGGGGTTTTGTCAAGAGTTTTTTAATATAAAAAGCATTTTCAAATGGTGGTTTTATTATAATTTAACTTTTTAAATCATCCTTTAAATGTAATGTTTGATATTTCCGCTTTTTTTATGTATACTTATACTGCGTTGGTAATAAAGAGTTTTTTGAAAACTATACATATATATTCAATATATACGAAGATCCTCAAGGTTCAACACCGCTCAATATAGATATGGGGGCGACTGGATTCGACAGGTCTGTGCAGGTACAGGGAGCATGCCGGGTTCCATCATCCCGTAAAAAGATGGGCTAAACTACACGCTGATAATTACGCGTTAGCCGCTTAAAGCGGCACCTCTTCTTCTTTTTTACCTGCGGGAAGTAGAAGAGGACCAAAAGCAGGTTGCTCAGTAACGTCTTCTCCTTGCGTTGCTGCTAAGACTAATGGAGAGTAGTTTCGGGAAATCCTGTCCGGAGGAGTTCCCGGAGCGAAACCAAATTCCGGAATAAGCATGTAGCGCCCTTGCTCAAGCAGGTTTGGACGTGGGTTCAAATCCCACCGCCTCCACCAAATTTTGCAAAGCAAAATTTGGTGAGAAAGTTGAAAGGAGAGAGGGGAAAGTAGATAAGAATGGACAACTTTCGTTCTCCTGTCACCTATCTACTTTCCGGTATTTAAAACATTCTTATAAAAATAGAGGGGTATAGGTATGGCTTTTATTTTTGAGAATTTGCACGTTTACCAAAAGGCTGTAGATTTTGCGGAAGAAATCTCAAGGCTCACCGAAGCATTTCCACGGGGGAATTATTATTTAGCTGGCCAGTTAAACAGAGCATCGCTGTCAATCTCTGCGAATATTGCAGAAGGTAATGGAAGATGGTGACCATACCCCTTTATTTGGACCACTCATAATCAGAGTGTGGTGCTTATTCTTCCTTCTTCCCAATTCCCTTCCCAATTCCTGCCAAAATTTCCCTTGCATTTTTTTTATTAAATGTTAATATACTTGTTAATGAAACATAAGGGGCGGCAGGTACGGAGTAAAGCCCGCAAATAACATTAAGTTCTTAATATATTACGAGAGACGGAAAGTAAGGTTCGGCCAGCTAAAATTAGCAGGCAGGAATTATATAGTGCCGCCGTTACTTTCCTAAACTATAATACCCCCTTATATTCATTTGCCGCTTAATAGCGGCACACGCCTAAAACAGCGGCGGCACTAAAAACCCCAATTAAAAAACAGTTAAATTTCAAAAAGCGGGAAATAAACATATATAGTAAAACCCCTTTACCGGGGCAGGCGCTTTGAAAAAGCGTCGATTATGATACGGCGAAAGCCAACACATACCTTATTTTTTCTAAAGGGCCTGTCCGGCCGGGTTTCATTATGATAGCAATGGTTTTTTTTTCTGAAGAGCGTTAACTGATAATTGGTTTAAACCATAAAATATATCTGTTCAAAAAATTTCAAAATTGTAACGCCTCAGTTATGGTGGCGCATTTCGGTCTTTGTAGGCGCAACCTTTCAGGTTGCGGTAGTTAAAGGCGCGCAGCCAACCACCTTCGCCATCCGCCTTCGCTAAAGCTTCCCCCTACGCCTTTCAGGCTCCGGAGGACAGGCCGGCTTACAGGAAACTTCGACATGAAAGGCTGCGGTTACAAAAGCCATAATACCCCTGCCGTAACTGAAGGGTTACTCAAACTCAAAATTTAAATTCAAAATTCTTTATTCTCCTTGACTTAAAAACAGCACGGGTATAAAATAGTGTAAATTTTTTAGTTTTGAGAGGCCGGGAGAATAAATGGAACCAAAAAAAACCCCTCTGCATGAAGAACATGAAAAAAACAAAGCGTCAATGGCTCCGTTCGCGGGCTGGGACATGCCCATACATTACGGAAGCATAATCGGGGAAACAAAACATACCAGGGCTTCATGCAGTATATTCGATATATGCCATATGGGCGAGCTGATTATAAAGGAAGCCCCTTCAAATTCCACATTTGATAAAATTGTAACAGTGCCGGTTGTAAAAATGAAACCCGGAAGGTGCAGATACGGGTTTCTTTTGAATGAAAAAGGCGGAGTAATAGACGATTTAATTATTTACAGGCTTGCCGAAGACGGATGGATGATTGTGGTAAACGCCGCGAACGCGGAAACAGACGCGCTTACCATAAGTTCCATGCTTTCGCCCTCCGCAAAGTTTGAGGATAAATCCGACAGCACCGCGAAGCTCGACATACAGGGCCCGGACTCCGTTTCAGTCATGGAAAAAATCGCGGGTGAAAAAGTGAGGGGATTAAAATATTTCGGTTTTGGTGTTTTTGACGTGTTCGGTGAAAAGTGCGTAGTAAGCAGGACGGGTTATACAGGGGAGCTTGGTTACGAGCTTTATATCAGCGCCTCAAAAGCGCCCGAAGCCTGGAGTAAAATACTGGAAAATGACAATGTCAAACCCGCGGGCCTTGGCGCCAGGGATATTCTCAGGCTGGAGGCGGGGCTGCCGCTGCACGGGGCGGACCTTACCGCTGAAACAACTCCGCTTGAGGCGGGTTTTGAAAAGTTGATAGATTTCGATAAGGAGTTTATTGGCAGGGAGGCGCTTTTAAAGCAAAAAGAGGCGGGAATCGGGAAAAAACTTGCGGGTTTTACGGCAGAAGGACGAAAAGCGCCTAGGCACAATAATAATATTTTAGTTGACGGAAAAACAAAGGGCCCGGTTACAAGCGGGACATTTTCCCCTCATTTAAATAAAGGCATAGGCATGGGTTATATAGAAAGTGGTTCTGCAGGCGAAGGAACCGCGGTGGAAATAGAAACCGGAAGGGGTGTTATAAAGGCGGAAATAATGAGGATGCCTTTTATCAGGGAAACTTCTTTAAAGTCAATTTAAAACCCGAATTCTAATGAGGCGATAAAATTTATCAACAGGAGGAAGGATATGGATGTAAAAGACGGTTGTTTTTACACAAAGGAGCATGAATGGGTAAAAATAGAAGGCGAAAGCGCTGTTGCCGGTGTTTCCGATTACGCCCAGCATAAACTCGGGGACATAACTTTTGTTGATTTACCCGAAGAAGGGAAAGAAGTAAAACAATTCGAAGTCCTTGCGGGCCTGGAATCAGTAAAGGCAGCTTCTGATATTTACGCCCCGGTTTCCGGTAAGATTGTTGAAGTTAACGAGGAACTTGAAAACGCGCCCGAAAAAATAAATAATTCCCCGTACGACGAAGGCTGGATAGTAAAAATAGGGCAGGTTTCTTCCGAAGATACAAAAGAGCTTATGGACAGCGCGGCGTATGAGGAATTTTTAAAGGGCCTGGAGTAATAAATGTCCGGATTTACCCCTCATACTGAAAAAGAAGTCAAAGATATGCTCGCGGCCTCGAAAGCGGCGTCTGTAGAAGATCTTTTCAGGGATATACCCGAAAAAATGAAGCCGGTTTCTTTTAACCTGCCTCCGGGTAAAACGGAGTACGAGGCCTTAAAATCCCTTGAAACACTGGCGGGACAGAACAGGTCATATTACATTAATTTTCTCGGGGGTGGTTATTATGACCATTTTATACCTGCTGCGGTGGATTCCCTGACATCCAGGGCCGAATTTTTTACCGCGTACACCCCTTATCAGCCCGAGGCGTCCCAGGGTACGCTGCGCGCGATTTTCGAGTACCAGACAATGGCGGCTGATCTGGCCGGGCTCGATTACGCGAACGCTTCTCTTTATGACGGCGGGACCGCGCTTTATGAAGCAATTGTAATGGCCCTGAAAGCCAATGGAAAAGATAAAGTAATAATTGAC
The DNA here is from genome assembly GCA_964534075.1 of uncultured Spirochaetia bacterium. Taxonomy (GTDB): domain Bacteria; phylum Oederibacteriota; class PGYV01; order PGYV01; family CAYTNY01; genus CAZHOD01. The sequence goes on along the minus strand of CAZHOD010000009.1, from coordinate 10,526 downwards.
ACAGGGGTGAACCCCCTTTTCAGGAGAATAATAAAAACCTGCCTCGCGAATACCGATGTCAATATAACGGAAACAGAAGCCGACGGTGTATATACAAGCAGGGAAAAAATAAAGGGAATGATAGATGATAATACCGCCGCTGTGGTTGTGCAGAACCCGAATTTTTTTGGTATTGTGGATGATTACTCGGATGTATTTGCCGCGGCCAGAGAAAAAAAAGCCCTTTCCATAATTTCATTTTACCCGCTGTCGCTCGGCCTGCTTAAGGCCCCCGGCGAAATGGGGGCGGATATCGCGGCTGCCGAAGGCCAGTCTATGGGGATGGGACTTTCTTTCGGAGGGCCCTACCTGGGAGTTATGGCGGTCTCAAAAAAATACGTAAGGAAAATGCCGGGAAGGATAGCCGGCGAGACCGTGGACAGAAACGGAAAAAAATCTTATGTTCTTACTCTTCAGGCCAGGGAGCAGCATATACGAAGAGAAAAAGCGACATCGAATATATGCTCCAATCAGGCCCTTTGTTCGCTCAAAGCGGCAATTTATCTTTCTCTGCTCGGAAAGCAGGGGCTTAAAGAAACCGCGGTTTTGAACGCTGAAAGAGCTTTGTTTTTAATGCAGCTTCTTGAAAAAATAAAAGGAGTGGAAATATTTAAGGGCCCGGTTTTTAATGAGTTTTCGGTAAGGCTTCCTGTAAACGCCCTTGAATTCGCGAAAAAAGCGGAAGCAAAAGGGTACCTTGCCGGTTTGCCCGCGGGCCTGTTTTATGAAGGCATGGACGATGTGCTTATTGTGGCGGCAACAGAAAAAAGGAATGAAAGCGAAATGGCCGGGTTCGCGAAAATGTTTGAAGAGGTGCTCGCGTGAAAAATATTTTTGAAAAATCCGTTCCGGGAAGAAAAGGAATATCAACCGGGAAACCCAAAAAAAAGGGGCCTGTAATAGAGGAAAAATTTTTAAGAAAAGCGCCTTTGAACCTGCCCGAAGTTTCAGAGCTCGACGTTGTCAGGCATTATACAGAGCTGTCAAAAATGAATTTTTCGGTCGATACCAATTTTTATCCTCTGGGCTCGTGCACAATGAAATACAACCCCCGGGTTAATGAGGCGGCCGCGG
>CAZHOD010000009.1:0-9403 GCA_964534075.1 uncultured Spirochaetia bacterium | reverse complement strand
GCTGCCCGGTTTTAACCGGCTACACCCATACCTTTCCTATATAGACGAAAGAGCGGCAGGGGGAGCGCTGGAGGTTGTTTATAATTTATCCCGGCTTTTATGCGAGATAACGGGAATGAAAAGATTTACGACACAGCCGTACGCCGGCGCGCACGGTGAGCTTACGGGCATACTGCTGACAGCGGCTTATCACAAAAAAAAGGGCAATAAGAAAAAATATATGGTCGTGCCTGAATCCGCGCATGGTACAAATCCGGCGTCCGCGGCTATGGGAGGTTATGACGTTGTTTCAATTCCCGTGGACAAAAGCGGATCCATGGATATAGATGTTTTCAGGGAAAAAATGGGGCCCGAAGCTGCCGGTGTTATGATGACTGTCCCCGGCACTCTGGGAGTTTTTGAAAACAATATAGAAGAGGTAGTAAAAACCGCGCGAGAGCATGACGCTGTCATGTATTATGACGGTGCCAACCTGAACGCGATAATGGGAAAATTAAGGCCGGGTGATATCGGGTTTGACATAGTGCATATGAACCTGCACAAGACTTTTTCTGCCCCGCACGGCGGGGGAGGCCCGGGTTCGGGCGCGGTGGGTGTTTCTTCGCGGCTTGCTGATTTTATACCCGTCCCCCTTGTCAAAAGGGAAACGGACGGCACATACAGGCCTGATTTTGACGTAAAAGATTCTATAGGGCCGGTGGCGTCTTTTTTCGGAAATTTCGGAGTGCTTGTAAAGGCTTATACTTATATAATAATGCTTGGCAGGGAAGGGCTTATAGACGTTTCAGAAAAGGCGGTGCTTAACGCCAATTATATTATGGAAAAATTAAAAGGGCTGTATCACCTTCCTTTTGACAGAGTCTGCGCGCACGAATGCGTTTTTTCCGCGAAAAAACAGGCGAAAAAAGGGGTGCGGGCGCTTGATATAGCAAAAGCGCTTATTGACAGGGGCATTCATCCTCCTACTGTATATTTTCCTCTTGTTGTGGAGGAGGCAATGATGATTGAACCCACTGAGACAGAGCCCAAAGAAGAGCTGGATAAATTTATCGGCGCCATGGCCGAAATAGCGGAGCTGGCGGAGGCCGCGCCGGAAAAAATCAAAAAAGCGCCGGTAACTTCGCCTGTATCGAGGCCGGACGAGACAAAGGCGGCACGGGAGCTTAAGTTAAAATGCGAAATGTAAATAAGTGGCGCTACATACCTTTAAAAAAATTTTCACCTCACGAAAATATGGCAATAGATGAATACCTGATTAATTATTACCGAAAGGAAAAAGTGCCGGTAATAAGAATTTATGGGTGGGACCCTCCGGCTATTTCCGTAGGGAGGAACCAGGACGCGCTTTCTGATATCGATGTAGAAGAATGCGGGGAAGACTGCATGGGTATAGTCCGGAGGATTACGGGCGGGGGCGCGATACTGCACGGAGGGGAACTTACGTATTCGGTTGTTTGTTCGGAAAAGGATATAGGCGCGGAAAAAGCTCGGGTAAAGGAAAGTTTTAAGAAGCTGAATAATTTCATTCTTAATATGTACAAAAAGATGGGGCTTGCAGCCGGGTTTGCCGCGGATGAGGGAGGAGGGGGCGGCCGGGGATTTTCGCCTTTTTGTTTTTCCGGAAATGAGGATTACGACATAATAGTAAAAGGAAAAAAAATCGGGGGAAACGCGCAGCGAAGGATAAAAGGGGTTATTTTTCAGCATGGTTCCGTTCCTTATGAAAAACATGAAAAAAAAATAAAAAAGTATTTTAAAAACAAAATAAATTTTTCTGATTATACCTGCCTGAAAGAACAGCTGAAAGAGCCGCCGTCTTTGGAAAAACTCGAGAAATATTTTCTCTCGGAATTTAAAAAAAACAATAAAGCAGTTTTACAAAAGAAACCGCTCACCGAAAATGAAATAGAAAAAGCGGCGGAAATTGTTATGAAAAGGTACGGCAGGGACACGTGGAACCTGAAAGGAGAAGAGTTTGGAAGCGGTGCATAGGCCGGCATGGCTAAATAAAAAAATAAATTTTAAAAGCATGCACGAAACAGAAGAAAAATTAAAGGGCCTGAAAATACATACTGTCTGCCACCAGGCCGGGTGCCCGAATATATCCGAGTGTTTCGGCAGGGGCACCGCCGCTTTTATGATACTCGGGGACAGGTGCACGAGGAACTGCGCTTTTTGTAATGTTAAAAAAAGCGCCCCTTTAATGGCAGACCCCGGTGAGCCGGGAAGGCTGCTGGATGCAGTGGAAAAGCTGAGCTTAAAATATGTTGTTATTACATCGGTTACCAGGGACGATCTCCCTGACGGCGGGGCGGGTTTTTTTGCCGAATGCGTAGAAAAAATAAAAAAATACGATAAAAACATAAAAACAGAAGTGTTGGCCCCGGATTTTAAGGGCGATAATGAAGCTATAAATGCCGTGCTTAAAAGCAGGCCGGATATTTTTGCCCATAACGTTGAGACAGTACCCTCTTTATACGGCGTGAGAAAAGGGGCGGATTACACAAGGAGCCTCGGTGTTCTCAGGAGCGCGCAAAAAAGCGGGGTGAAAGTAAAATCCGGTATAATGCTGGGTATAGGAGAAAAGGAATACGAGGTAATTTCAGTATTAAGGGATTTGAGGGAGGCGGGTTGCGATTTTTTGTCCATAGGACAGTATTTAAGGCCGTCAAATAAAAATATTCCGGTGGCCGCGTATATACCACCCGAAAAATTTGATTATTACAGGAAGATAGGCGGGGCCATGGGCTTTTTGCATATAGAAAGCGGCCCTTATGTCAGGAGTTCTTATTTTGCCGAAAGGTACCTTGAAGACAGGCTGAAATTCGAGCTGGTTTGAGGCAAAAGGAGGTTAAATGAAAAAAGCGCTTTTAATTTACGGAGGGTCCGGTTTTCATCAGCCAAAGGACACAATAGAATTATTTGTGCCGTTTTTAAAGGAAAATAGTTACTCTTTGGAAATGCATGATAATATAGATATATATGAGGATAAAAGGCTCGGGCAGTTCGATATAATAATTCAAAATTACGGGGAAAGCACAATTTCAAAAGAACAGGAGCAGAACCTGCTTGAGACAGTACGCGCCGGAACGGGGTTTGCCGGCTGGCACGCGGGCGTTGCCTACGCCTTTCATAATTCACCCTCGTTTCAGCATATGGCGGGCGGCCGTTTTGTTTCCCATCCGCCCATAAAAGAGTTCGGGGTAAAAATAACCGCCGGAGACGACGAAATAACAAAAGGGCTCGATGATTTTAAAATAACTTCAGAGCAGTTTTACCTTAGCCTTGGTTCCGAAATAGAGCCCCTGGCAATGACTGTTTTTGAAAACGGCGTAAGAATGCCGGTTGCGTGGAAAAGGATATGGGGCAGCGGAAAGGTCTTTTATCTTTCTTTAGGGCATAATGTAAATGATTTCAAAGTTCCGGAAGCCATGGAAATGATGAAAAGGGGTATTTTGTGGGCAACAAGGAAGTAACTATCAGAATTTCCGGACGCGGCAGGGCAAGTAAAAATTTAAGAAAAGAGGTGTAAAATGAGGTATCGTAAAATAGGAAAAACAGATATAGAAGTTTCGGAAATCAGCCCGGGTTGCTGGACACTCGGGGGCGACGCGGATTCCGGGGGTATGGGATGGCACGCCCCGGAAGAAAAAGACGCCGTAGAAGCAATTCAATACGCGCTTGATAAAGGCGTAAATCATTTTGACAACGCGGATGTTTACGGCGCGGGTAAAGCAGAAAAAACACTGGCAAAAGCCCTTGGCAATAAAAACAAAGATGTTGTTATATCTTCAAAGGCCGGGTGGTATAAAGGGGAACACGAACACGCGTATAAAGCGGAAAATATAAGGGCGCAGTGTGAACAGTCCCTGAAAAATTTAAACAGGGATTATCTGGACATTTATTATTTTCATAACTGTGATTTCGGAAAGGATGACAGGTATCTTGAAGAAGGGCTCGCGGAAATGAGAAAGCTTCAAAAGGAAGGTAAAATAAGGGCGCTGGGGCTTTCGGGTTATTCAGCGGATGATTTTTTGAGGCTTTTACCTGTAATTAATCCGGATGTGCTTCAGTCATGGGCAAATATGCTTGATAGCCGGTTTATCGACCCGGATAAACCGGCCGCGAAAATACTGAAAGAAAAAGGGATTACTTTTATTGGTTTTAATGTGCTCGGCCGGGGGCTTTTGCTTGATAAATTTTCCTCCAAAAACCCGCCTTCTTTTGACAGCGGGGATATACGCTCCACAATGGACGAGTTTAAAAAGGAAAACCTTGAGGAGACAGAGGCAAAACTAAGTAAAATCAAGGAAAAATTCGGGGGCACAAAAGAAAGCCTTGTGCGGGCGGCTCTTCAATACGTACTTTATTTTGAAGTTGTTTCGTGCGTACTGGCCGGTTTCAGGAATAAAGAACAGGTGGAGGAAAACCTTTCAGCCGCCGGAAAAGCGTTGTCACAGGAAGAGTTTGATTATATAAAAGAAGTATTCAGATAAAAAGAGGTATTTGCCCCGGGTTTAATTCAGTTAAGGTAAAAATTTTGTTATCCGGTTTTTGCCATATTTTAAAGGGTGATTTTAACATGAAAACCGGGCTGATAAACTTGACATTTATCACGCAGGGAGTATAATTATTAGTACGAAAGCGCATGAGAAAAAGAACCTTTTTTTTAAATTGTGGTTTATACGTTAAAACAAAGTGAGGAAAATAAGTTTTAAAGGCGGTTATTGTTTATGAAGCGAGCGTTTGTTTTAGGGGGGATATTTTTTCTTGTTGCGATTTCTTTATCTGCCGCTGTCCCGGGGCATGTATCCGTAAACGGGACGCAATTCGAAGTGTGTGGTAAAAGAATATGGATGAACGGGTGCAATACGCCCTGGGACAACTGGAATGATTTCGGCGGCAGCTTTGACGGAAATTTCTGGAATACCCACTATAATAATATAAATACCAATTACGGTGTAAATTCATCGCGTGTCTGGATAACATGCAGCGGTGAAGTGGGGATAGACATAGACAGCAGTGGTTATGTGTCGGGCGGCACCGCTGATCACTGGGCAGACCTCGAGACATTTTTTGATTACGCGGAAGACAACGGTATATATATAATGGCGACCCTTATTTCATTTGACCATTTTAAAACCGATTATACAACTTACCTGCGCTGGAGAAACTGGATAAACGACGACGAGAATATTGATTCCTATATCGACAATTACCTCATGGAATTTCTGACAAGATTCGGAAACAGGGATGTTTTGTGGTCCATAGACCTCTGCAATGAGCCGGACTGGTCGACTGACACCGAAGGCGGGACAATACCCTGGTCGAGGCACCAAACATACTGGGCAAAGGCGGCAAAGGCTATTCATGAAAATTCTTCCACACTTGTAACAGTAGGTATGGGTGTTATCAAGTACAACAGCGACGCGTCGGGAATGAACGGAAACATGGCGTCGGATTCCGCGCTGCAGGCAATAACAGGCGATACAGACTCTTACATGGATTTTTGGTCCCCTCATTATTACCCGTGGCAGGAAGAATGGTTCGGCATACCTTTTTATCAAACGCCCGGGGATTATGGCTTAACCACTGACAGGCCCGCTGTTGTGGGCGAGTGCCCTTCGCCCGGCTCCACCGGACATACCATAACCGAAGATTATGAAAACGCCTATCTTAACGGGTGGCAGGGGGTTATGCCGTGGACATCCAATGGTGTCGATGATATCGGCGATATTACGGACATGGGCCCCGGTACCCAGGCGTTCAGGGACAATCATTATGACCTTGTGTTTCCCCAGTGTGAAACCCCCACTTATACACCCACAATAAGCGCGCAGGGAAATGATGCCGTGATTTCCTGGGATGACATGCAGCAGGAGATAAGTGGTTTTGGCGCGAGTTCGGCGTGGTCGGAGTGGGGAGGAAATTCCGCGGATAACACGTGGCTTGTAAACCACGCTTCTGAATTTTTCGGGACCGGAGCGGGCGAAATAGGGCTTTCCATAATAAGAGCGAGGATACCTCCTGATACTTCGCAGTGGGCATCTACGGCAGCGCCTCTGCAGGCAGCGAGGGACCTTGGGATAACGCGGATAATAGCGTCAGCTTGGACACCGCCGGCTAAGTGGAAGAGTAATGGGGCGGTCGATAATGAAAACGGCGCGTATTTGCTGCCGGAATATTACGATGAGTACGCGAATTACCTCAGGGATTATATAATAGAAATGAGGGATAATCAAAATGTGGATATTTACGGTATATCGCCCGCGAATGAGCCGGATTACCAGGTGAGTTATGACGGGTGCAGCTGGACAGGGGAAGAGCTGAGGGATTTTGTAAAAAATAACCTCGGGCCCACGCTGGATGTCGCCGGGCTTGACACAAAAATAATAATCGGGGAGTCCTTTAATAATAACCTTAACATAACTGACCCGACTCTGAATGATTCCGCGTCAAGGGGATACTGCGATATTGTGGCGGCGCATACATACGGAGGAGGGCCCACAGCCTACCCGCTTGCGCAGACGTATAACAAGGAATACTGGATGACCGAACGCTCGAATTTTGACGCGTATGACGCTACTATGGCAGGGACGCCGGGTATGGGGCTTGTTACGGCGAAATGGATACATAACCACCTTGTAAACGCGGAATACAACGCGTTTATATACTGGTGGCTGGCGTCGGACCAGAACAACGAAGGTTTAAGGAGCGAGACACTCGGAATTCCCAAAAGGTTCTGGGTAATGGGAAATTACTCAAAGTTTATAAGGCCGGGTTTTAACAGGATAGGAGCGACAGCGAATCCAAACACAAACGTATATGTTTCAGCTTATAAAAATACGGGAACCAATGATCTTGTAATAGTAGCGATAAACGAGGGCGGCTCGGATGTGAACCAGGGCTTTGAAATATCAGGCACAACCCTGGGGTCGGTTACCCCATGGATAACCTCGCCTACTTATGATTTGCAGGAGATGGCAGTGGTTAATGTAAATGGCACATCGTTTACATATATATTGCCCGCAAATTCGGTTGTTTCGTTTGTTGCGGGCGGAGGGGCGACCCCGACCTATACCCCGTACGCGGGTACAGCCACATTTACGGCAACAGCCACCCCCACCCCTTCATCCGTACTTCTGGATGACATGGAGGACGGCGATAACGTGAACAACTGGAGCGGTGACTGGTATATGTACCAGGATACAAGTTCCACAATAACGCCGGATCCGTTTGCCATGACAGCCGGGGGCATGCCGGGCTCGGAAAACTACAGGGCGGAAATTTCCGGGAATGTAAGCAGTTACGCGGGAATGGGAACAAACCTGAACGCGGACGGTACGGCAGTCGATTTAAGCTCTTATTCCGCGGTGGAATTTTATGTTAAAGGGGACGGGGGCTCGTACTGGTTCCAGTTCACGCAGCCTTCCATAACAGATGATGATTATTTTGGGGTAACATTTACCGCGCCGTCAGGCTGGACAAAGGTGACAGTGCCGCTGGATGAGGCTTCTTTAAGCCAGCGCGGATTCGGAGAGCCGGCTGCATTCACAAAAAACGAAATAATAGCCCTGCAGTGGTCAAGCAACGGGACAGGAGCCCTTGAAATACAGGTGGATGACATTAGTTTCCTTCTTGAGGGAGGCGTGGACACACCGACATATACAGCTACCAGCTCACAGGTGCCAACTAACAGCTTTACACCCACGATTACAACTACCGGCTCACAGGTACCGACTGACAGCTTTACACCGACATTTACGCCTACAATAACCGAAACAGAAACACCTGAGGATACGCCGACAGAGACATTTACTCACACGTCAACCGACACACGTCAAGAGACAAGCACTTTTACCCCGACAGTGTCTTTTACTCCTACATATACTTTGACAAATTCACCATCTGCGACAGCAACAAACAGTAAGCAGCCGACAATGATTTTTACCCAAACGGCAACAGGCACACGCCAACCGACAAGTTCTTATACTTTTACCCAAACAGCAACAAGCACCATGCAGCCAACAATGTCTTATACACCGACAATTACAATGACCGGTACAGGAACTCCTACTTTTACAAGTTCAGTATCTGCGACAGAAACAGGGACAGCTACAAACACAAATACGCCTGTATTGTCCCCGACTCCTACATTTACAGGTTCCCCGCCTACGCTGACGTTTACGTCCACAATAACTCATACGGGAACCGCGACAGCTACAGGAACTTTTACGCCGACGTTTACTCCCACATATACAGGAACCCGTACAGGGACTCCCAGTTTTACGCCGACAGGCACAGGCAGTTTTACACAGACAGTTACAATTACTGATACAGAAACACAAGGGCCCACAGCCACATATACTGATACACCGCAGGATACGGAAACTTTTACGCCTGCAATAACAGAGACAGAGGATATAATATCCCCCACGTTCACCGAAACCGAGCAGGAGGACACACCGACATTCACGGTAACATTGACTGATACGGAAACGGTTACGATAACAAATACATACACGAGCTCGCCTACAATAACACAAACTCCCACAGGCACGCCGCCCACGCGTACATTTACGCCTACAATAACCGAAACAGAAACATCTGAGGATACGCCGACAGAGACATTTACTCACACGTCAACCGACACACGTCAAGAGACAAGCACTTTTACCCCGACAATTACAACTACCAGCTCACAGGTTGCAACTGAAAGCTATACGCCAACGTTTACAACCACCAGCTCACAGGTTCCGACTGACAGCTATACACCGACAAGAATACCTACGGTCCCATTCACATTTACAGCCACTTCGACTCTGTCTCCGACTTTTACTTATACTGTAACTTCCACGCCGACTTTAACCGGTTCGATGACGCTCACTATGACAGCTACCCTGACAGCGACGGGCACTGAGCAGGCCACAATGACTTTTACGTCCACGCCTTATGACACGGCTACACCCGAACCGACACAAACCAATAAAATTAAAATAGCCACGCAGACGCCGGTTATTGTTTACCCCAACCCGAACCCGAAAATAAAGGAAGAGGGCGTAACGCTGAAATTCGAAATAACAAAAGACGCGGAAATAATGAAAATAAAAATATATACAACGGCAATGAGGCTGGTGCGGGAGATGGAATACAATGCCGTGCAGGTGCCGGGCGGACTGCAGCATGGAATAGTGGAGGTGCCCCTTGAGCCGGGGTTGTTCAGGGGCCTGGCAAGGGGTGTATATTATTATGTTGTTTTTGTCGAGGATATCGACGGCAACCCCGCGTGGTCCAAAATCGGGAAATTAATTATACCAAAATAGAATCTATTTTTTAACCGGTATTAATATTCCCAAAAATCGCATTAGGGCATAAAAACCGGAATGGAATAAAATTTTTAAAG
>CAZHOD010000008.1:6836-18213 GCA_964534075.1 uncultured Spirochaetia bacterium | reverse complement strand
TGGATAAAGAATTATATCAAAGAGATTGTTTGCTTTTTCGCTGAAAAGATTTTTTTCATCGAAACTCAAGTCGCAAAGCGGCAGTGTTTCGTCCGATTCTGTTAAGGGGCAGATAAAAAACCTGGTTGAAGAGGAAGACAGGTCAAAACCATTGACAGATACGGATATAGCGGCAAATCTTCAGGATAAAGGGGTGAAAATATCCAGGAGGACAGTTACAAAATACAGGGAGAACCTGGGAATAATGCCGGCAAGTGTGAGAAGGCAGTAATTGAAAAGCGAAACGTGTGTTTCGGCAGGCGATAAGCAAACCGCTGTGCGGGCTATTTATTGTTTGACACAAAAGCTTTCTTGTGATATTTTTAATAATAATTATTTTATAATAGAGGTGAAATAGTTGAAATACACAATTACAGGCAGGCATGTCTCGCTGACCAAGGGCATAAAGGATTACGCTAAAAAAAGGTTCAAAAAACTGGAAGATTATTTTGATTTCAGGCAGAAAGGGGAGCTTGATATTATTATAGATGTTCAGAAATACAGGCATATGGCGGAAGCTAATCTTTTTTCCAAAAGGCACAAATTTACGGCAAAATCCGAAACAAAAGATATGTATTCTTCAATAGACATGCTGGAAACAAAATTGGTAAACCAGGTGAAAAAACACAAGGACAAAATTGTGAAAGGTGAAAAAACGAGGGGAAGAAAGCTTAATATTCTGGCAAATATATCTTCCGGGGATTCCGTGCGCAGCGAAAAATATAACGAAATTATAGAAGAAGAACTCCAGGCGTTAAAGCCCATAAATACAGAAGAAGCCCTGGAAGAAGTAAGGATGAGCAGGCAGGATATAATGCTGTTTTATAATATAGATTTTAATAAAGTTTGCCTTTTGAGAAAAAGAAAAGACGGCAAATACGGGCTTACAATATCAAAATTTTAGTTGAGGTGAATTTTTATGAGGATTCTGGATTTTTTGAACAAAGACAGCATTGAGCTGGAGTTAAAGGCCAAAAATAAAAAAGAGGTCATAGAGGAAATGGTAAATATTATCGACAAAAAGGATGTCGTTGTAGATAAAAAAATCGCTGTTGAATCGCTTCTTGAAAGGGAAGAACTGGGAAGTACCGGGGTAGGCCAGGGAATCGCTATACCTCACAGCAAAACCAAAGGGGTTAAAGAGCTAATAGGCGCGTTCGGAGTTTCTAAAGAGGGGGTGGACTTTGACGCGCTTGACGGGGATTCAGTAAGTATATTTTTTCTGCTTCTCGCGCCCGAAGGAGCCGCCGGGCTTATGCTGAAAGCCCTCGCGCGCGTTTCGAATTTCCTTAAAAACAAATATTACAGGCGAAAAATCCTGGAAGCAGGGACAAAAGCCGATGTAATAAGTATAATAGAAGAAGAAGAAAAAACGAAACAATAATATCGGCGGGTTTTCAAAAGGGAGGCGTTTTTTTTGAGTTATATAACGATCAGTGATTTCTATAATGATAATAAATCAAAACTAAAACTTAAAGTTTTATCCGGGGAGAGCAGGTTTTTCAAAAAAAAAATAATTGTCCCCGATATCAACCGTCCGGGGCTGGCTTTCGCGGGTTTTTTTGATTATTTTCCCTTTGAAAGGGTGCAGGTAATAGGTAAAACGGAAATTACTTACCTGAAAAAACTGGACAGGGTGAGGGCCAATAAAGTGCTTAGGGCGGTTTTTAAATATAATATCTGCGCTTTTATAATATCAAGAAACCTTCCACTCCCGTATGATTTCCTGAAACTGGCAAGAAAAAATATGATTCCTGTTTTGTCTTCTTCTGTTTTTACCACAAAGCTTATTACGGGTATTATGATGTACCTTGAAAAAAAGCTCGCGCCCAGAAAGACAATACACGGTACATTTGTGGATGTATACGGCGTGGGTGTTGTTACAGTGGGAAAATCGGGAATAGGGAAAAGTGAAATTGCCCTGGAACTTGTTAAAAGGGGACACCGCCTTGTCGCGGATGACCTGATAGAAATAACCCGGCTCGGTGATGACAGCCTTGAAGGGAGAGGGATTAACATTGTTCATCATCATATGGAAATAAGAGGAGTTGGAATAGTCGATGTCCGGAACCTTTTTGGTATAGGCGCGGTGAGGGAAAGACAAAAAGTAGACCTGGTGATTCATCTCGAGGACTGGGAAAAAGGAAAAGACTATGAGCGGCTCGGCATAGACGATAAGTTTGAGGAGATTCTGGGCCTGAAAGTACCCCGGATTATAGTGCCGGTGCGGCCCGGGCGAAATGTCAGTGTTATTATAGAAGTCGCGTCCATGACCCAGAGGCTTAAGGCAAAAGGTTATAACCCCGCGAGGGAATTGAATAAAACCATTATGAAATGGATGAGGAAGGAGAAACGGAATGTTTCCCATTAATAAATGGCTTTATCCGGGGATCAGGATAAAAAGGTGGGTGGTACTCTTTGCCCTCAGCATAGTAGTTCTTGTTGTGGGGTTTTCCGGGTTTTTGGGCTCTCTTGTGAAAGGTATAAGGATTGAGGCGATAAACGTAGATAATTTTTTTTATAGGCTTCAGAGCCTAAAGACACTGGATTATATACTGCTTTTTTTGGGGGTAGGGGGCGTTATTCTTGCTTTAAGAAGGGCTTATTTTTCCATTCTGACGATTTTTGTTCCAAACAGGGAAAAAGAATTTATTAATATGGCCTATAAAAAAGCGAAGCTTAAAAGAGGCCCGCGCATTACCACTATCGGAGGGGGTACCGGGCTTCCCAATGTCTTAAGAGGGCTGAAAAAATATACTCTTAATCTTTCTGCTGTTGTTACGGTCGCTGATGACGGGGGCTCATCCGGCCGGCTGAGAAAAGAATACAGTATTCTGCCGCCCGGTGATATACGCAATTGTATAGTTGCCCTGGCGGATGAGGAAGCCCTGCTCGGGAAGCTCTTTCAGTACCGGTTTGACAGGGGAAACGAGCTGGCAGGCCACAATTTCGGGAATATTTTTATTACAGCCCTGGCCAATGTGGTGGGTGACTTTCCAAAAGCGATTAATGAATCGTCAAAAGTACTCGCGGTACACGGAAAGGTTATGCCCGTTACGCTGGATAATATAATGCTGAAAGCCAGGATGGCCGACGGAACAAGCGTGGAAGGTGAATCAAATATAACCGGCGAGGGGGGGAAGATAGAGGCGCTGACTATTGACCCTGCGGACTGCAGCCCGTATTCCGGGGCGGTTAAAGCGATAAAAAACGCGGATGTTGTTGTAATCGGCCCGGGGAGCCTTTATACATCCATTCTTCCAAATCTTATGGTGCCGGGTATTAAAGAAGCGCTTTTGAACACAAAATCCGTTAAGGTTTATATATGTAATATAATGACACAGTATGGGGAAACCGACGGCTATACCGTTGGAAAACACCTGGAGGTTATAACAAAGCATGTGGGAGCGAATGTAATCGATTATGTTATAGCAAATAATGTCGAGCCCGATAAAAAATTGCTTGAAAAATACGGGGAGGAAAAAGCTTATCCCGTTATTATTGACAGGGAAAAAATATCCGGGCAGGGAGTTAAGCTCGTGGAAGGCAGGCTTTTTGAAGACGGCGAATATATCAGGCATTCCCCGGAGCTGCTGGCAAAAATGATAATGAAGTTAATTATAGTCTGAACAAGGAGGCATAATGGTAGGGATAATTTTGATATCTCATTATACACTGGCGGAGTCATTAAAAGAAACTGTTTCCCTGGTTGTCGGGGAGAAAAAAAATCTTTCCGCCCTGGCGTTAAATAAAAATGATAAAGTAGAGGATTTTTCGCTAAAATTGAAAAAAGAAGTTGAAAGAATAGATGATGGGGATGGTGTGATAATCTTTGCCGATATGTTCGGAGGAACCCCGTCCAACTCTTCACTCGCCGCTTTCGGGGATGAGGAAAAAGTGGAGATTATAACAGGTTTTAACATGCCGCTTGTAATTGAAGCGATTATGCATTCGGATGAAAGCATTAAGGAACTTATTGGTATATTGATGAAAAGGAAGGAAAAAACCATAATAAACGCGAAAGCGTTATTGAAAAGCGGGAGATAAATATGCCGGTTCTTTTAAGCAGGATCGATGACAGGCTGATACACGGGCAGGTAGTGGTAGGCTGGGCTCAAAGTTTAAAGGTTAACCACATAGTTGTTATAAATGATGATATAATAAAAAATGACATGCAGAAATTTCTTTTCAGGATGGCGACGCCAAGCGATATAAGGCTTTCAATATTGAGCGTAAAAGAAGCGTCGGATCAGCTGAAAAAAAGAGAATTTGACGAAGATTCCGTTATTTTGCTTTTCAGGTCGCCGGCGGATGTCTGCGGCCTGCTGAAAAACGGGGGGGGGATAGGCGAGGTCAATATAGGAGGTATGCATTACGGAGAGAAAAAAATTCAGCTTTTTGACGCTATATTTGTGGGAGAAGAGGATGTCAGGAACCTTCTGAAAATAAAAGAACTCGGCGTATCAATGGAGGTCAGGATGGTTCCTTCGGATTCCAAAAAAGACATAATAAAGGCGATAAAGGAAAAATATTTCAAAAAAGGAAAAAAATAGAAGAGGAAATAAATGGATGTTGAGAGCGTTTTAGGCCAGGTTTCGGTTTTCAGGATAATTGCGGCTGCCTTTACCGGCGCATTGCTGGAGATGGAGTCGTATTTTGTCGGAATGCTGCTTATATCCCAGCCAATAATAGCGGGAGGGCTGGCCGGTTTAATACTGGGTGATGTATTGACAGGGGTTGTAATAGGAAGCATAGTGCAGCTGATATGGCTCAACCCACCGGTGGGCGCGTATGTGCCGCCTTCATCGTCCGGTGTTGCTTTTATTGCCACGTCGGGAGCGATACTTATAGGCGGTGTATTCCCTGATATGCCGCGGGATTCAGTGTTGATGTACGGCATAGCGGGCGGGGCCGCTGTAGGGTATTTTATAGGACAGATGGATATATGGAACAGGAAATTCAACACCAGGATAATGCACAGGTTTGAAGGGAAAATACTTGAAGGGAAAGGCGGGTATATAAATGTAATACAGGCGCTGGCCTGCCTCGCGAAGTTGGCGAGGGATTTTATCCTGTACCTTGCCGTTTTTTTTATAGGGCTGCCCCTGGCGGCAAATGTTTATGAAACACTGCCGGATCAGTTTATACAGGGGTTCGTGATAGCGCTATGGTTCATGCCGGCGCTTGGTTTCGCGTCTCTTTTTGTTATGTTCAGGGTAAAAGGGGGCGGAATTACTTACGGGGCGGCTCTTGTTGTTTCGTACGTAGTAATTATGCTTTACAGCGATATTAATATTTATTTTTTTCTTCTGCTGCTCGCCGCAGCAGGCCTGTTAGTCGTATATAATACTGTTTGGAAAAAAAGCGGGGCGTAAAATGAAAAAAGTAGGATGTTTCCAGGTTATGTGGAGCGGCTTTAAACTGAATTGGCTGCAGGTTGCATGGAATTTTGAGCGGCTCCAGAACATAGGGTTTCTTTTCTCAATATATAACGTTCTTAAAAGGATATACGCCGGGAACAGGGGAGGGATGCTGCGGGCGATAAAAAGGCACCTTGGTTTTTTTAACACTCATATATTTTTTTCATCCGCCGTACTTGGCGCAATTATAAGGCTTGAACAGGATATCAGTGAAGATAATCCCGCGCAAAAGGAATCCGAAATAGAAACGACGAAAATGAGTATAATGGGGCCGATGGCGGCGATAGGTGACTCACTTTTTTGGTCCGGAATAAAACCTTTTGCCCTTCTTTGCGGAGCCGGTATTCTATATATTGGCGGTTATAGCGTGAAGATGTGGCTGATAGGCGCGGTGACAGCCCTGCTTGTTTATAATATCCCGCGGGTAGCGATTAAGTATTATCTGCTCATTAAGTCTTTTTACGATTTCGAGGGTTTTTTTGCTCTGGTGCAGAAAATTAAATTTCAGGATATCATGAAATCAATAAAGATAGTGGGAATGGGAATACTCGGAGGAGTCGTGGCAGGATTTTTAGTGAAAAAAGAATTGGCTTTTGATATACACAGAGTTGTGGATAATGTTTTTTTTCTTGCGGCTTTTAGCCTGTTCGCGATACTTCTGAAAAGAAAGGTTTCTATATCCTCTATATTCGCCTCAATAGTGGTAGTTTCAATATTATTTTCATATATATAGGAGTTGAAAAATGGAATACAAAAGAAAAGTACAGATAAAAAACAAGCTTGGGTTTCACCTGAGAGCAGTAGCAAATTTTGTTAAAGTATCCGAGAAGTTCGATTCTGAAATTAAGGTCGACTATAAAGGTGTGACCGCTGACGGGAAGTCGATAATGGGGCTTATGACGCTTGCCGTAATACAGGGAAGTGACATTGAGATTACAGCCCGCGGAAATGACGCGAAAGAAGCGCTGGATGAGCTGTCGAAACTCATAGAAAATAAATTTGGGGAGAAAGAATAATGTATAAAGGAGTTCCCGCTTCGCCGGGTATAGTCATAGCGGAGGCAAAGGTAATAGCGCCGAGGGTGCGCCATACGCGCGATAAAGAGGGATCTTCTGTAAATACGGAAAAAGAAACCGAAAGGCTTAAAGCCGCCGTCGAAAAGACAAAAATGGAAATATTGAAAATAAAGGAAAAAGTTGTTTACGATATAGGGAACAGCGAGGCCGAAATTTTCAATGCGTACCTGTTGCTTCTTGACGACGCCATGTTTATAGGGAAAGCAAAGGAATTTATCAGGAGCAAGAAGGTTAAGGCGGAATACGCCATGAGTATGGTGCTTAAGGATTATACCGAATTTTTTGATAAAATTTCAGACAGTTATTTAAAGGAAAAATCCCGGGATATTTCCGGTCTTGTCGACAAAGTTTCAAACAACCTGGCGGAAATAAGCGCTAAAGAACAGATTAAGCTGAGGGAAAAGTATATTGTCGTCGCGCATGACCTTTCGCCTACCGATACGGCGGAAATGGATAAGAATAAAGTGCTGGGATTCGCGACCGAGACAGGAGGAGCGACCTCTCATACGGCAATAGTGGCAAGGTCGCTTGAGATACCTGCCGTTGTTGGCGTCAGGGATATAACTTCCTGCGTGGATACCGGTGATATTCTTGTCCTGGACGGTGAAAAAGGGGTGGTGGCAGTAAACCCGTCGCAAAAGATACTGCGGGCATACCAGGAGGAAAGAAAAAAATATGTAAAGAAACAGAAAGCTTTAAAAAAACTAAAGCGCCTTGAAACAATGACAAAAGACCGGCATAAAATTTTTTTAGGGGCGAACATAGAATTCCCCGAGGAGGTCGGTGCGGCCATAAGCAACAGCGCGGAGGAGATAGGCCTTTTTCGCTCGGAGTTTATATATATTAATAAAATGAATCTTCCGAGTGAAAAGGAACAGTTTTTATCATACAAAAACGTTGTAGAAAAAATGTCGCCTAAGCCGGTAACAATAAGGACGCTGGATGTCGGTGGTGATAAATTTCTGCCGTATTTTAAGATTTCACCGGAAAAGAACCCTTATCTGGGATTAAGGGCTATAAGGCTTTCCCTTTCGGAACCGAATATTTTTAAGGATCAGTTGAGAGCGATATTAAGGGCCTCCGCTTTCGGCAAGGTCAAAATTTTATTTCCTATGATTTCTGTTTTTGAGGAGATAACGGCGGCGAAAAAGATATTTGATGAGGTAAAAAACGATTTAAAGGGGAAAAAGATTCCTTTTGACAAAGGGGTTAAAATAGGGGCCATGATAGAAGTGCCTTCGGCCGCGATTATTTCGGAGCATATAGCAGGAAAGGTGGACTTTCTTAGTATAGGAACCAACGACCTTATACAATATACCCTGGCGGTTGACAGGGGGAATGAATCCGTGTCAGAATATTACGATGCTTTTAACCCCGCGGTTTTGAAGCTTATTAAAATAACAATTGATAACGCGCATAATAATAATATACCCGTATCCGTGTGCGGCGAGATGGCCGGGGCGCCGCCTCTCGCTGTTTTACTTACCGGTATGGGGATAGACGGGCTTTCAGTAAGCCCGGCCTCTGTGTTGTCGGTAAAAAAGGTAATACGGTCGATAAATTTTAAGGATGCTATAGGCCTGGCAAAAAAGGCGGAGGGAATGAAAAAATCTTCGGACATTAAAGGTTTTATTATGACAAGGCTGAACAAGCTTATTTACAATAACAGAAACGGAGAAAAATAATAAAATGGGAATAAAAAAAGCAGTTATACCGGTGGCCGGGCTGGGAACCAGGCTTTTGCCTTTTACAAAAGCGGTTCCAAAGGAACTTTTGCCTATTTACGGAAAGGCTTCAATACAGTTTATTATTGAAGAGGCGGTAATTTCCGGAATAAAAGAAGTGCTTTTTGTGACTTCAAAAGGGAAAGAATCGATAATGGATTATTTCAGCCGGAATACAGCTCTTGAAAATCAGCTCAGGAGATCCAAAAAATCAGGGCTGTTAAAAGAATTAAAAGGGGTTCCGTGTAATTTCAGAAAAAAAACCGTAATTCAGAAAAATCCAAGAGGCCTTGGTGACGCGATACTTCACGCCGAAGAATTCGCGGGAAAAGATAATTTTGCCGTTTTTCTGCCGGATGATATTATTTTTTCGAAAACGCCGGCTATCAGGGAAATGATAAAAGTAGCGGAAAGATTTAAGGGGCCGGTTGTAGCGGTAGAAAAGGTGGAAAAAGAGATGGTCAGCTCCTACGGTATAATTAACCCAAGAAAAAAAACCAAAAGAGTTTATGAAGTGCTTGACGTTGTCGAAAAACCACGCCGGCGGGAGGCTTTTTCAAATCTCGGGATTGTTGGAAGGTATGTATTCCCCCCCCTGATTTTCGATTATTTAAAAAAGACAAAACCGGATAAAAAGGGAGAGGTCCAGCTTACGGATGCCCTCGATTTACTCAGAAAAAATAAAAGGCTGTACGCTTATGAGTTTAAAGGCGACAGGTGTGACACGGGCAATAAGGACGGTTATCTGTTGGCGCAGCTCAAATACGCTTCTTTTTCGGGAAAAGCCGGAAAAAAAATAAAAAATAAAATAAAAAAAATATTCGGAATTTAACCGGCCGGAGGAATTTAATTACGGGCTCGGCGTGATTTTGTGTCAAATAATATGAAAAACCGAAGGTAACCCATGACTGTAAATTATATCTTCAAAATAAATGACGTAAAGACAAAAAATATTATAAGAAATCTTCCATCTATGAATAAGTTTTGCGATGATTTATCCTGTGTCAATTTCAAAAGCGTTGAATTACATAACGGAGAGGAGAGGCGCCTGTCTTTGACGGTCGCTCTCGACAGGGAAAAGGAGCCGGATTTTTTCAGGCTCCTAACCGCTGAAATCGAGGAAAAAACCGGGATTAAAGTGGATTGTTTTTTTGAGTTCGGCGGCGAAATAGCCCCCGAAAGTATGTTTGAACCTTATTGGGGATTTTTTATTTCCGCGGCCAAACAAATGAAAAGCTGGCTTAACCATGTGAAACCGGAGTATAGCCACGGCAAATTGATACTTGCCTGCCAGGGGGAAATAATCTACCGAAAACTTTCCGCTCCGGGCGCGATGAAAAAAATGAAAAAGGAAATCAAATCTTTTTTTGGTAAAACCCCTGAAATTGAACTGGTTGCGGGCGCGAAAATCGATGTTAACGCCCCGCCGGAGCTGATAAGGACTGTTTTGAGCGGGGAAAATAAAGAAAATGGCGAAAGTTATATTTTGAAGGAAAAACAAATAAAGGGCAAAGTAATTCCAATAGAAAATATAGCCGAAGAAGGGCGGTATGTTGTCGAAGGTTATATTTTTATTTCCGGTGATTATAAAAGGGAGATAAAAAATACAAGAGGCAAAGGCGGGGCGAACCCGTATGTCCTGGTTTTTTATATTACGGACAACCGGGATACTATAAAACTTTTTACTTTTGTAAAAAACGGAGACAGCCTCATAGATATATTGCCGTCACTCAGCCGTGTGCGGGCGGTTATTGAGGTTAAATACGATGACAGGGAAGGGGAGCTGACAGGAAAAGTAAAAAAGATGTGCGGGGTCAGTGATATAAAAAATGCCGATGAGGAAAAAGAAAAACGTGTTGAACTGCACGCGCATACCCAGATGAGCGCAATGGACGCCATAATGGGGATAAAAGAGTATATAAAGGCCGCGGCGGAATGGGGGCACAAAGCCGTTGCTGTCACAGACCATGGTGTTGTGCACTCTTTTCCCGAGGCTTATAAAGAAGCAAAAGCAAGGGGGATAAAGTTTATACCCGGGCTGGAGGGTTATCTTGTTGACAGTATAGAAAATTACAGGAAGACTAAACCCTTTCATGTTGTTTTGCTGGCAAAGAACAAAAAAGGGCTGAAAAATTTGTATAAAATAGTTTCTCATTCGCATTTAAAATATTTTTATAAGAAACCGAGGGTCCCCAGGGAAGAGCTGGAAAATCACAGGGAAGGCCTTATAATTGGCAGCGGATGCTGCCAGGGTGAAGTGTTTAAGGCTGTACTTGAAGGGAAAGAAAATGAAGAAATAGAAAAAATAATTTCCTTTTATGATTATCTTGAAATACAGCCGAATGAAAATAATAAATTCCTTATAAGGGAAGGGGTGTTGAAATCCGAAAACGAGCTGAATGATATTAACAGGAAAATTTATGAATGCGGAAAAAAATCAGGAAAGCCGGTTTTGGCGACCGGGGATGTTCATTTTTTAAGGGAAGAGGACAGGATTTACAGGGATGTCCTGCTGTTCGCTCAGGGTTACGATAAACTCGGGGAGGAAGGAAGCGCCGGCCTATATTTCAGGACAACGCGGGATATGCTTAGTGAGTTTGAGTATCTCGGGAGCAGGGCGGCAAAAGAAGTCGTCGTGGAAAATCCCGGTATAATAGAAGGGAAAGTCGAAAAGGATATACCGCCGGTTCCGGAAAAAATTCATCCGCCCTATATAAAAAATTCGGATGAGGAAATAAAAAGAATAACTTATGAAAATGCTTTTGAGATATACGGGGAGAGCCTGCCCGACCTTGTAGAAAAAAGAATAATAAAAGAACTGGACGCGATAATAGGAAATAAATATTCGGTCCTGTACCTCATTGCGAAAAAAATGGTGGATAAATCCTTAAAGGACGGTTATATAGTCGGGTCCCGGGGGTCAGTGGGTTCTTCTTTTGTGGCATTTTTATGCGGTATATCGGAAGTTAATCCCCTCCCGGCGCATTATATCTGCAAAAGCTGTAAAAATCTTGTGTTTCCCCGGACAGGGTTGGTTGGCGTAGACCTCGCGGGCAAAAAGTGCGGTAAATGCGGCGCCTTTTTTATAAAGGACGGATACAATATACCATTTGAGACA
>CAZHOD010000008.1:0-6826 GCA_964534075.1 uncultured Spirochaetia bacterium | reverse complement strand
TTGACCTGAATTTTTCCGGGGAATACCAGGAGAGGATTCACGATTTTGTCAGGGAATTATTCGGAGACGATAAGGTTTACAGGGCGGGCACAATAGTAACAATACAGGAACTGGCAGTAAAGAAAGATTTTATAGGAAAATATATAGACAGGACAAACCACAGGGTGAAAAACGCGGAGAGGGAAAGGCTTGCCCGCGGATGCGCGGGTGTTAAACGGTCGACGGGCCAGCACGCGGGGGGTTTAATGCTTGTACCGGAGGATAAGGAAATATATGATTTTACTCCTATACAAAAAAACCCCAAAGAAAGCGCTATAACGACTCATTTTGACTACAGGTGGGTACACGACGCGCTTGTAAAAATAGACGCCTTGGGCCATGACCTTCCTACCAGCCTGAGAAGGATATGTTCGGCTCTTAATATAAACCCGGAAGATATACCGCTTAACGATAAAAAAACAATGAAAATTTTCAGCGATATACGGGCGCTTGGGGTCGAGGCCGGAAATTACGAGCACCCGGTCGGGACGCTGGGGGTGCCCGAGTACGGAACAAGGTTTACCCGGGGGATGCTTTCCACAACCAAGCCGTCGACTTTCAGCGAACTGATATATATATCAGGGCTTTCTCACGGGACCAATGTCTGGAAAGGCAACGCCGAGGAGATTATTAAGTCAAAAACGGCCGAACTGAAAGATGTTATTTCTGTAAGGGACGATATAATGAATTATCTTATAAGCAGAGGGCTTCCGGCGGACAGGGCATTTGATATTACCGAAAAAGTAAGGAAAGGCAAAGGCCTAACAAAAGAAAATGAGCAGCTTATGAAAAAAAAGAAAGTGCCCGGCTGGTATATAGAGTCATGTAAAAAAATAAAATATATGTTTCCCAAGGCGCATGCCGTAGCGTACGCGATAATGTCCTTTAAACTGGCATATTTTAAGGTACATTATCCGCTTTATTTTTACGCCGATTATTTCAACAGGGAGCTCGACGGGTTTGACCATGAATTTATTTTTCTGACGCTGAAAGACATAAGGATTAAGATAAAAGAGTTTAAACTGAAACGGGTTCTCGAAAAAAAGGAAAAAGACAGGCTTAAAGTCCTTGAGGTGCTTATGGAAATGAAGGAAAGAAAAATAGAATTTTCGGATATAGATATTTATAAATCGGACTCTGTTTTATTTAAGGTGCTGGAAGGAAGGATACAGGTGCCGCTTATCATAGTCCCCGAGCTCGGGGAAAAGGTAGCTGTAAATATTAAAAAGGAAAGGAAAAAGGAAAAATTTTCATCATTAGAGGATATGTCGAGGCGGACTAAAATCAATAAAAATGTAGTAAAGTTCCTTGCTGAAAACGGGATAGCCGGTGAACTGCCGGCGTCAGACCAGACAGCGCTTTTTTAGAGGTGGGCCGTGGTAAATCTGTCGAAAAATACAGCTAATATTTTTTTTATTATATTGGTGCTTCTGGCCGCTATAGACCCCCTGTTTTTCAATGACCGGTTAAGCCCGGAACTGATTTCTGTTTACGCCATAATACTGGCCGCTGCATGCGGAATAGCGGGCAATACGAGGCTTAATAAAAAATTTTTTTATAGGATTATATTTTTCGCGGGCGCTGTTATGCTGATATCGGGGGGGGAGTATATATATAGTTTTTTTGACCCGCTATGGAAAGGAACGAACGATAGTATTTATAAAAGGGATGAGTACGAGTTATACGGCTCTGTATTCATGCTGGCCGGTATAGGGCTGCTTTTTTTTGGCAAAATTATTTCCCGGGATGTGTCAGGGGGCCCGGAAAAACGAGATGATTTTAATTTAAGTATTGAGGTTCCGGCGCTGGCCGTACTTGTAGCGCTGGCCGCAGCCCTCAGGCTTTATAATATAACGGAAATCCCTCCCGGTATATGGTTTGACGAGGCACAGAACGGTAATGAGGTTCTGGCCATTCTTGAGGGCGGGCCCTTAGAGGTATTTATTCCCAGGCAGACCCAGATGCCGGCCATGTTTTTTTACATCGCGGCGTTTTTTATGAAAGTATTTGGGGTGGACATATTTTCCCTGCGTATGGTATCCGCGGTAATGGGTACGTTGAGCGTGGCAGCGTTTTACTTCCTTGCCAGGTACATTTTCAGGGACTGGAAAATCGCCTTTATGGCGGCTCTTATGATGGCGTTTTCCCGGTGGCATATTACGTTTTCCAGGGTGGCTTTTCTGGGAATGCAGACAGTGCTAATCGAAATAATATTCTTTTATTTTTATATAAAAGTTATCAGGGAGGGCGGAAGGATAAACACGGCGGCAGCGGGATTTACATTGGGGCTTTCCCAGTATACGTACAGCGCCGCTTATTTCCTTATTCCCCTCGTTATGGCCCACATGGCGGCGCTGTTTATTACGCGCAGAAGAAATTTTAGAGGCGCGCGTTTTGCGGCAATACTGGCGGTAGCTTTTATAGTGCTGCTGCCCCTTATTGATTATGGTATAAGCAACCGGGCTGAATTTTTCAAGAGAGCGGGCGACGTAAGCATTACAAATGAAATTAAGAAAAAAAAATCAATCGTTCCGGTTTTTAAAAATATAAAAACTCATCTTTTAATGTTTAATTTTGAAGGGGATTACAACGGCAGGCATAACCTTTATAAAGAACCGCTTCTTGCGCCGTTAAGCGGGGTGCTTTTTGCCGCGGGGCTGGTGCTGGCAGTATTTTCCGCCGGGAGTTCTGTGTTTTTTGTATGGTTTTTTTTCATGCTTTTGGGTGGTATACTAACCATAACAATAGAGGCCCCGCAGGCCTACAGGATAATAGGTATAATACCGGTAATTTATATCTTTATCGGATACGCCCTGGAAGAGATAAAAATTTTGTACGGGAAAATAATAAATAAAAGACGTTTTTTATACATTTTATTCGCGGTTATAGCGGCCGCCTCCCTGGTAATAAACGCGCGGCAGTATTTTGTGCTTTATCCATCTAATCAGGGTACATTTATGTCGTTTTCGCCTGTATCAAACTCGATAGCCGGTTTTGTTAACGAAAAATCGGATGATTATTACATACTTACATCCAGGGCAAAAAACATGTATGGCTTTTACATGTGGGAGCAGAGTGTTGTATGCAGGTTCGCGACTTACGGCAGGGGCTCATACCGGATTATGAGGAAGGAAAATAAAATCAAAAAAGAGGAGTTAGAAGGAAAAAAAGGGGTGGCTGTTTTATTAAGGCCGTCTGACGTTGGCATGATAAAAAGGATGGATAATGAGTATGGAGCCCTGAAAAAAAAGGTTTATAAGCATCCGTTGTATTACCTTAAAGAAAGCGGGGAAGAGACGGATGTAATGTTTATTGCTTATTATATACCCCGCGAAAAAATAAAAAAGGGCGGGGATGAAGAAAAATATATTGTATACAGGTGAGGTATTGTGGACCGTAAAATGCATTTTAAAATGGAAAAAAGGTATATAGCGCTTTCTGAAAATACCGCCGTAAAAAACGCCATAAAACATATAAGAAAGGCGGCGGGAGAGGACATGGTTTTTTACGCTTATGTGGTGAATAATAAAGGGGTGCTGCGCGGGGTCCTTCCGTTAAGAAAGCTTTTGATATCAAATGAGGAAAAAAGGCTGAAAGATATAATGATAAGGGAGCCCATAACTATATCCCCTTATATGCCCAACGAGGAAATAGCGGCGATATTTACGCGCACAAAATTTTTTGCGTTGCCGGTTGTTGATGACGCTTACCGCATAATCGGGACCATAACGTTTAAAAAGGCCATGGATATCATAAAGGCCGAAGGCGCGGAGGACCTTTTAAAGACACAGGGCGCGGACATAGGCGCTTTCGACAAATCGATAATTCAGAGGGTAAAAACAAAACTTCCCTGGCTTATAACGACGGTGATATCCGGGCTTATATGCGGTTGGATAGTTTTTAAATTCGAGCCTGCCCTCGAAAAAATACTGGCGCTCGCGTTTTTTATTCCCTTAATCACGGCCATGGGGGAAAGCGTGGCGGGCCAGGCTTCCGCTATTGTAATAGAGGGCCTTTTGCTCGGAAAAGTCAGGGAAAGAGAGATAGGGAGCCTTCTGTTTAAACAAATGGCCGAAGGTTTTATCATGGCGGTTTTTATAGCGGGTGTCGTGTGGGTGCTGACACTGCTCTGGCTGAAAGAATTTTCAGTAGCGCATATTATAGGCGTTACAATGGCGCTTACAGTAGTGATTGCGACGTTTAACGGCACCCTGGGGCCTGTAATTCTCAAAAAAATAGGGATTGACCCGGTGGCGTCGACAAACCCGCTTGTATTCGCGGTAATGGATATAACGGTGCTGGTGTTTTATTTTTCTTTTGCCCTGTATATGATTAAATATTTTTTATGAGAGGTGCCGATTGAAAGGAAAATTATTTTTTTTGCTGGTTTTTTTGTTCATAGTTCAGATTTCCGTCTTTGCGGGGGGTGTTCCACCCGAGGGGTGCGGAAAATATACATTTAAATTCCGGCTTCTTCTGAAAGTGAATAAAGCAAAGAATTATGACAGGCCCATATTTGGATACAGGCTTATGAAAACTTTTCCCCTCAGGGTGAAAGAGTTTACGTTCCCGGGCAGGCATATGGAATACAGGAACAGCGCGATAAAGGACAAAGCCGCCCCTGCCGTTATAAAAGATATCGTGGAGTGGCGCAGGAAAAATGCTTATCATATAGCGAACGCGGTATATGATTTTATAAACAATAATATTAAGGACAGGGAGATAGTGGAAGAGCCGGCGCGGTCGTCTCATTTAATGTATTACTCGAACGTAAAAACTTTTATTAAGAAAAAAGGGAGCACGCTCGAAAAATGCCGCCTGGCGGTATCTATACTCAGGTATTACACAATTCCGGCAAGAATTGTATACTGGAAGGACAGGTACGTAGTCGAATATTTCCTCCGGCCGCTTAAAAAGAAAAACGGCTGGTTTATAATGGATTTTACGGGTGAATACGCCCCGGAAAAAGATTATATAGAGCCGGTGGCGTGGTACCCGCTCGACGCGAAAGAACTTCTTAATGAGGAATGGGAGGGCGAAAATATTTTTCTTAAACAAATAAAGACGGATAATTATTACATTGCAGGAGGCAGGGCTGAAGCAGAGGAGGGTTTTAAAAAACTGGCGGAAGAAAATAAATATCCCGCCGCCGGCAGCGTGCCGGGTAAAAAATATTTTTCAATCAAAGAGATTAAATATGAAATATGGTTGGATAAGAATATGGATAAAGAAACGGAAATAATATTTACAATGCCTTTTAACAGCAGGGACACAATGAAAAAAGGGCTCAACAGGGGAACTATGAAAACCATGGCTTATGACCTGAAACCGATATCCAAAAATTTAAAAATTAGGTTTAAAAGGGCCCACACAAAAATAAATCCGCCGCAGAGAGGGCTGGTATACACTCTGTCTGTGAAATTTTCCGCGGAATAAGTTTAAAATACTTGAAATAGACGGGGATCTGGTATAGTATTTAACTAACAGGGCGCTGAAAAATATTCCTGTGTCATCGTGAGCCGACGAAGGCGGCGTGATATAGAAATATTGGTTTTGGTTTTGTCAAAACCTTATATTTCTTATACTCCGCGAGTGCGATCTCTGTTTTTGTTTTTAAATACAGGGATTATTATTTCGTTTCGCTCCTCATAATGGCCCCTGAAATAATTTTTCAGCAGCCTGCTAAATAAAGATAAGGAGGGAAATATGAAAAAATATTTAGTTTTAATAATTTTGCTGACGGCAATTTTGTTTTGCGGATGCGGACAGGAACTTGACGTGACGGTTTATAATGCCAGTGGAATTTCATCATACGCGGAACAGTATGTTTTGATTGAGTTAAGGAGCGGCCATGTTGACATGTGGAAAAACGCGGACACTTACGCCAAGAATGAGTCGGAAATCGACGAAAATAACAGCTTTACGGTTAAACTGAAAGAAAATGATACTATATATGTTGAAGCCGAAGGGCAATACTATGTCGAGGACAGCGGGGGCAACACTTCACTGGTTGAATTTGATACAGGAACTTTTTCCACAACCATATACGGGGGGTTTCTGGAAGCGCCATCATGGTACGCGGCCTGTTACAAGGACAGCGTCACAATATACAAAAAGTAAGTAAATGAGAAATATATTAGCGGTTTTATTTAATAAGCTCCGGGGGCCTGTTTTAGAAGGGCTCCCGGTAAAAGCAATGGGGCGTAATTCAAAAGGGGATATAACCCGGTATTTCGATAAATACGTTGAAAATCAAATAATCAGGTTCCTGGATAAAAAAATAAATTATAAAGCAAAAATAATTTCAGAAGAGCTGGATAAACCAAAAATATTAAAACCAAAAGATAATTCACAGGGAATATACATTGTTATAGATCCGGTGGACGGTTCGGACAACTATCTTAAAGGAATTCCTTTTGTCTGCCTGGGAATCGCTGTTTTTGATAAAAACATGGTGCCTTTGTATTCTTTCGCGGGAAATTATTACACAGGGGAATATTATTACGCCGACAGGAAAAAGATAACAATTAAAACAAACAGGAAAAGCAGGGATAAAGGAAAGCCCCTGCTTATTTATACCATGGGCGGGGGAAAGAAAGCCTGTATTCCGCGTGCCGCGCCGGCGTATAAATCCGTAAGGTCAATGGGCGCTACAATAGGTGAAATGCTTATGGTGCTGCAGGGAAAGGCGGTTGGTTTTGTGGATACCAGAGGGAGCCTGACGCTGGAGAATTTCGCGCCTTTTTTCCTCGCGGTTAAGCATAAGAGGGCAAAAATGACGGATGAG